>NZ_WANY01000230.1:0-12606 GCF_015521575.1 Ferroglobus sp. | reverse complement strand
TGTTAGCTTTAACAACAGTTTCGTCAATCGCTGCGAGATTTCTTTTCTTCTTCTCAGTCGAAATTGGTAGTTTTTCTTCAAACTTCTTTACCCATTTCCAGACAGTTGTGTGGGAAATAGGACGAAACTCAAAGAGATTTTTGCAGTCCTCCTTGTCGAAGAAGTTTGGATGTAAGTTGCTATGTCAAGAATCCTGATGTCGTTCGGAATCCTTTCCCTCTCAGAAAGATTAAGCTCTTCCACCAATTCTTTCAGCTTCATCGAAATTAGTTGAATAGTATTTTGAGAAAGTAAGGTTTACGGGTCTGTTAATTCCATACCGCGATCTTATATTTGTCCGTTAGTACCGCTGATAGTAGAACTAATTAAAGCAAGCAAAAGTCAGATTTCGTCTTTACTCTTAACGAAATTTCGAGCTTTGGTTGTGAAAACAGCTGTTAGAGATAAACGGGCAGAATTTTTGAGACTCGTTTTAAGTTTTACAAAGCCGACGGACAACTTTGAAAACTTCAGAATTTGTTTAAAGAGTTTTAACGTATCCAGAGTTTGATAGAGTTTTGGAGCTTTCCAAGGATTTGGTGGAATCTGAGGGTTTTTCTTGTCGATTTGTGCTTCCTCTTTTTCTATTCTTTGTTTGTATGGGATTAGATCGCAAGAAGCAGCGATCCGTGTAAAATATTGCATTACGTTTGATTTTATTGCCAATTCTGCCTCATAATTTTTTAAAAGTATCAACTGATCGGTCTCCTACAGCGTAACTGATTATTTAGCGAGAATCTCTCCAAAGCTAATCATGTCCAGATTTTATTTTCCTTTTTCCTAACAAAACTTCACATCTCACCCAATTCAACAACGGGGTCATTCTGACGCAATTCTTTTCTCAGGTCCCGGCTATTACCGTATTCGGAGAAAGCCTGAAAATTCTGTTTACTCACCAAATATCTACACCCTCTCTCACCACAGCATTCACGATCATTCCTTAAAATTCTTTAGGATAGTACCTCGGCTTTATCGGAATCTTTGCCTCTTCCAGATTTCTTGTAGTATTTTAAATTTGTGCGGGCAAATTACTCAGTGCTAAAGATTTCGCAATCCCAATTTACCAGAGTAAAACCCTCGCAAACCCCTCCACAACTACGTTTTCACCGACGAAACACTTCACTTCAAGCTTGTACCTGTTTTTCTCCTTTTCAACGACTTCACCCACAACTCTGACGGTGTCTCCAATTCTCACAGGCTTCGTATATTTGAAGCAAGCCTCAAGCAGAACGACAATTCCCGGCATTCTCGCTACTGCTGCTGAAATGAGACTTGTCGTAAGCATTCCGTGCACGACTCTTCCCTTAAACTTCGTTTTTGAAGCAACTTCTTCATCGAAGTGCACCGGATTGAAATCTCCCGAAGCAAAACCAAAGAAGTGAACATCCACATCCGTTATTTTCTTCTCGAACTCGATTTTGTAACCAACGTCCACTTCTCCCTCAAACTTCTCGAACTCCTTTACTTCTCCACCGAACTTCTCGTAAATTTCTCGTATCTCTTCCATCATCATCGGGATAATCGATTTCCAAGTAGATAACAGTTTCCAGATTCGGTTTCAAGTGGAAAATAAAAAAGGATACAAACCGAAGAAAAATTATAATCACTAATCTCTTCACCGAAATGCGAAAAATTAGCGTTTTGAAATCTTTTTTGGCAATCAATTTAAAGTGCAACCACGTTAGGAAATTTCCACAGGAAACAAAGGGGTGGGTGGGTAATAAATCATGATAATTTCTTTTATAAGCTGTGGGAGAGGACGGACTTAATGAACGACTGGCTTGAGGAAGTCGAGGAGGGAGTGGTTATCACAGTTCATGTAACTCCTAACTCCAAGAAGAACGAAATCTCAGGGTATGATCCTTGGAAAAAGGCTTTGAGTGTTAGAGTGAAAGCTCCACCGGTTGAGGGGAAAGCGAACAGGGAATTGGAAAAGTTTCTCAAAGAGCTTTTTGGAAAAAGTGCGAGAGTGATTTCAGGGGAGAAGAGCAGAGTCAAAAAGGTTTTAATAGTAGGTTGTAGCAGGGAGGAAATTGAAAAGCATGTTGGATAGGGACGCTTACGTGAGACTTCTTGAACTTCTGGAGGAGCTGTCTGAAAGAGCGGAGAACGGAGCGGTGATATTAGTGGAAGGAAGGAAAGATGTAGAAGCTTTGAGGAGGGTGGGCGTTTCTGGTGAAATTGTTGCGATCTCTCAAAAAAGCATCTCCGAAATTTGCGACTCTTTTATGGAAAGGGATGTGATTGTGCTTACGGATTGGGATGAGAACGGAAAGAAGCTTGAGGGAAACTTAAGAGCGATTTTGCATAATGCGGATTACTACATAAGGAAAGAACTCATAAGAATAATTGGAAAATGGACGACGAGGGTGGAGGATCTCCCAAAGCTTCTTAAATTTTTTGAGAGAAACATTAAAATTTGAAGTTGAAGAAGGAGTATGGTAAATGGAAAGAATTCCTACTGGAATAACGATACTCGATAAGAGACTTGGCGGTGGCTTACCAGCTGGCACTATGGTCTGCATTTTTGCCAATCCGATTGCGATGCCTGAAGTTTTTCTGCATCAGTTTGCTTCAATCTACACGACTTTCTACTTCACAACGGTAAGACCGGCTAAGTACGTTAGGGAGAACATAGAGAGCATGGGATTCGATGTTGATCACATCGAGTTCATAGACGTTTTCGAGAAATACTACCTAAGCGAAACTGGTGCCTTCGTTGTTGAGGATATGTACAGAGATAGGAACATATTCGACTTCGTTGATGCAAAGCTTTCGGAAATATCTACGGAAAAGCACGTGATAATAATCTTCGACAACCTCTCTTTCTTTTTGAAGTTAAACGTTCCCGTTGGTTTAAAGGAGTGGTTGATAAACAAGATTTACGTTACAACTAAAAACGTGGAAGGACTTTCGTATTGTTACGTGATAAAGAACATCCATCCGAAGGATTTGGAAAGTCTCGTTATAGATCTGTCGGATGCTGTTTTCGACATCGATGTTGAGAGGCATGGAGACAGGATTGTGAACAGACTTGCAATTCCTAAGGTAAGAAACATGCAGCCAATAACAGAGACCTTCCGCTATTATATCAGCGAGGGGGTGCAAATAGACACTTCAAGGGACATCGCTTAAAAAATCTTATAAATCCATCTCAGAACTCTCGTTGGATGCTGAAGCCAAGAATGTTTTTTCTCACAGCCGGAGTAGGCTCTCACGAGGATCCCCTTGTGAGCTTCGAACTCGCTTTGAGGGATGCGAAAATAGAGAAGTTTAACTTAGTTCCAGTGAGCAGCATAATTCCACCGAACTGCGTTCGTGTAAGTTTGGAAGAAGGGTTGAAAGAACTCTCAGCCGGAGAAATCGTTTTTTGCGTGATGGCAAAACACTCAAGCGGGGAAGAAGGAAAGAAAATTTACGCTGCCGTTGGTGGGGCGAAGCCTACTAACGGACACGGATATTTGGTGGAGTACTCGGGAAATTACTCTGGAGAGGACTTGGACACGTTCGTTAAAGAGAGAGCAGAGTATCTCGTGGAAACGAGCCATGGGAAAAAGCCGGTAGAGGTTTTCTCGATATCGAAGGTAGCGGAAGTGAAAAAAATAACAACAGTTGTGGCAGCAGCTGTTTTTGTAATTTAAAAATTTGTGTTATTCGAGCTCTTTCTTCTCCCACACGTACGGAGCTTCCCAAGGAGGCAGTAGCTTCACTAAAATCGCCAGGATTACGAACGGCAGAGCCATTATTGCCAAAGTTATGCTGAGACTTTCTGGTCCGAAAACGGGCATTATGTAGTAGGAGTAGCCCATGTAGGTCTTTGAAAGGATCTGCCCCCCAATTACGACGTTCCACCTCATTGCAAATACTCCTATGAGTGTTAGAACGGTAGCGAAGATGTAGAGATACTTTCTGACGTTGAACTTGAATATTCCGCTCTTTGCTATCAGTAGCAGGATTATCGGTACGAGCGTTCCGAAGAAGATCTGAATTATTATGAACGAAACGAAGATCTTGTCGGAAATTAATGTGACTATCGCATCAAACCCTTCCTCTTGGGTGTAGAAGATGTGTATGAGCTCCATAGCCTCAAGACCGAGGTCGAGGATGTAGCTGTAGAGAAGGTATCCCGCTAACGTGTCTGTACAAGCTCTGTCAAGCTCTACCCCTCTTATGTAACTGCTTACGATGTAGATCAGAAGGACTAAGGCAATTCCGGAAACCATTGCTGAGAAAAGGAATATTATTGGCATCAGTGGTGAACTCCACCAAATGTTTGCTTTCACACTACCGAAAATGAATCCAACGTAACCATGCAAAAGCGCTGCTGAAGGAAGACCGACGACAGTTACGATGTTCACAACTCTCTGATCGGCTTTTAGAGCTTCTTCGCTGTCGTCCCACTCTCCAAGGGTGAGGACTCTATAAATGAACCCCCGAATGCCCTTATACTCTTTAGCCCATCTAATGATGTCTCTCCTGTAATCGTAGTAGATTTCCGTGAGGAGAACGATTAGCAAGTACCAAGCGTATACGAAACCGAAACCTGCCATTGCTGAAGTTAGATGAGGAGTAGTCATGATTTCGAAAGCTCTCTCTGGTCGTCCAAGGTGGGCAACGAGCGGAAGTGGTGCGCATAGGAGGAAAGCCAACGCCGTTAACAAAGCAAGCCTGTATGTCGGCTTCACAGCCTCAACTTTGAAGATTCTTTCGAGAGAAGCCACTATGAAAGCTCCCGCTACTAACCCCGTGATGTAAGGATAGAGGGCTATGAGTACGCTCCAGTTAACTTCTACCTCGTTGGGATAAATGTACCCTTCAACGTGCTTTAGTACCTCCCAAAGAATCTCGCTCATTTACCTCACCTCTGAGTCGAGACCTATGTAAAACACCTTGGGCTTCGTCCCCATCTCCGGCTTCAAAACCTGAATTCTGTTCTCCTCCAAAATCTTGTGTATTTCATCGTTGGGATCCTTAAGATCTCCGAACCTTCTGGCTTGCGTTGGGCAAACCTCTACGCACGCCGGCTTATATCCTTTCGTTATTCTGTGGTAGCACCACGTACATTTGTCGGCAGTCCCTCTTCTACTCTCCCTCGGACCGTCGAAGGGGTACAAATATCGAGCTCCGTAGGGGCAGGCTTGGATGCAGTACCTGCAGCCTATGCAGTACTTCTCGTCAACCAAAATCACTCCGTCTTTTGTTTTGTACGTCGCTCCAACTGGACACACCTGAACGCAAGGTGGTCGATCGCACTGGTTGCAGAGCTTTGGAACGAAATAGGATTTTGCTATAGCCCTCTCATCGTAAATTATAGGAAAGCCCTCCATGCCGCCGTTGGGAGAGTCAACTTTCGGCTCTTTTTCTTCTTTCAACCAAACCCATCTCTCAACCCAAGTTCTGAAGAAGAAGGGAAGCATGGGAACCTCGTTCTCGATTTTGCAAGCTCTTACGCACCTTCCGCAGCCTATGCACCTTCTTGTATCAACAACGAACGCGTAGTAGTGTGCGTTCCAATCGTAATCGTCGGTTGGTTCTGCAAAAGCTCTCCTCTTTATTCCAAGGACTCCGAATAAAGCGGTGAGAGCGAACAAGAACTTTCTTCGTCTCACTCCTGAACACCTCCTTTGAACACCCACGGTGAGTGCGGATCGTGACATTCTACGCACTTTCTACCGTATCCGTGTTCGTCGGTGAACTTCTGGGGAAAATCAGCTGGGCGAGTGGGATTGTACTCGTGGCAGAGTTTGCAAAGCTCCCTTGTCGTGTCTACTGTCGGATGGTACGTTTTCGGATTCTCCGCGTGCTTCATACTCGGTCCGTGACAGGTTTCACAGCTGAGAGTTCTGTGGGCACCGTTTTCAAGAAAATCGTACCTCTCTTTGTGGCAATCAGCACACATCTCTTTCGTTGCGAATTTCATCTCAAGCTGCATGATCTCTCTGACGGAATCCCCTCTAAACCACCGGTAGGTGTAGTCGTCCGTAAATTCTCCAAATGTCGGTGGTACTATGAAGCTCCTGACTATCAGGAAGATCAGTATCGCCGATAGATACAGCGTTAAAGCCTTTGCGTGTATTCTCCTCACGATTTCACCCCCAATTAAAAATAACCTACCTTAAGCCCGATCTTATGTATATTAATCTTTCCATTTTCAGTTTTTCATATTTTAGAAAGTTAGAAACTAAAAAATATTTTTATTTTAAGTTCTTATTTTAAAGTTTGCAAAGCAATCATAGTTCGAACTTTAAAAGTAAAAATTAGCAAACTATTATATAATTAAGTTTCAAAATAAATTAAAAATCAGTCCGCTCTTATCTCCGCCCATTTGTCATCGCTTTCGTAAACTCTAACTCTGACAACGCTCAATCCGCGATCCTTCAACCTTCTAAAGATTTCGAGACAGATGTTCTCCGAAGTGGGAATTTCGATCACTTCGTTTATTATTCTATGGTCGAACTCTTTTAGTATATCTTTTAACTCTTTTTTCAAGTCGAGGAAGTCCATTACCATTCCGTTCTCTTTTATCTCTCCTTCAATTTCCACTTCGACTTTGAAGTTGTGTCCGTGGATCTTACCACATTTCCAGTGTTCGGGAATGTAGTGAGCGGCACTAAACACTTCGCTTACTCCGATCCTCATCATCTCACCCCCAGATACTTGTGAACTTGAGGAATTACTCTTGCGTCGCTGAATTCGAGAATTGCCTCCTGCAATTTTAAAATGTTTTCCCCGAATGTTCCGAAGATTGGTTGGAGGACGAAACACCTAACGTAGTCTTTAATTTCCATCGCTGAATTTAACACTTCCTCGAAATTGAACTTTGGGGGGAGAACTATTTTGCAGAAGGTCACCCTCTTTCTCGTATCTCTCAGAATTTTGTAACATTTAACGGTCCTTTCGAAAACTTCATCGTAATTTTTCACCGCTTCTCTAACCTTTAGATCTCCGGCTACTATGTCGAAAAACCTAACCTTCTTAGCCTCTTCGGGAAGGGTCATGTTTGACTCAAGGTAAAATTTCTTGGTTTTTTCGAGAGCAGCTATAAAGTCTGCGTAAAGCAGAGGCTCGCCTCCTGTAAACGAGACGGAATGAATTCTCTCGCTCTCATTTATTATTTTCTGTACGTAAGATATTTCGACGGGGTTTTTCCTCACCTCATCGTAAGCGTAGTTAACGCAATCTTCATTGTACGTTGTGTCGCAGTAGTAGCAGTTTAAGTTGCATCCGTAGAACCTGATGAAAAGCTGTCTGACACCGCAGAAAATCCCTTCTCCTTGGATTGAGTAAAAAATTTCACTGATTTTTGCCCTCATATTCTTTCTTCTTCTCCTCGTAAATCTTCACCGCTTTCTCCCATTCTTCATCGCTTAAAAGCGGATCCTTGGCGTTGTTGAGAAGAAACGCTTCAGTTCTCTCCAAACAAGTTCCGCAGCTGAGACACGGTCTTTCTCCCCCTTCGTAGCAGCTCCAAGTGTGCTCGTAAGGAACTTTAAGCTCCAAACCGAGCTTGACGATCTCCGCTTTAGTCATGTCGACGAAGGGAGCACGAAGCTCTACCGGAGTCCAGAGATTTCCGAGGTATAAAGCCGTGTCCAACGCTTTTACGAATTCCTTTCTGCAATCTGGGTATATGCTGTAGTCGCTTTTGTGAGCAGCGTAGAAAACTTCTTCAGCTCCGATTTTGACAGCGTATCCGGCAGCTATTGAGAGGAGTATCATGTTCCTGTTCGGAACTATCGTTCTCCTTTGGACTTCTTCCGTGTAAAAGGCTTTAGGCACATCTTCATTTGATGTCAGCGCTCCTTTGGCTATGAGTTCGTGGATGGAAGAGATGTCAACGACCTTATGCTCGACCTTTCCGACTTTCTTAGCTTCTTCGACTATCCTTTTTGAATACTCTATCTCCTTAAAGTGCTTCTGTCCGTAGTAGAAGGTTAGAGCGTGAACTTCGTATCCTTCCTTCAGTAGGTAATAGAGCAGAGTTGAGCTATCTATTCCTCCGCTTAGTATGAGAACTCCTCTCATGCTTCACCTCCTGATTCTGTATTTTTTGAATCCAAGGGAAGTTAAAGCTTTGCACCACAGTTCAACTTCCTCCTTCACCCTTTCATCGATAAAGCAAGCACCACTTTCGTCGATAAATGCTGCAAGCTCATCGTCAAGGTAAAAAGAGACTCTTTCTCTCTCAATTCTGATTTCAATTGGTTCGTCGTAGATAATTAAAGTCTCTCCGATCTTTACCGCTTTTTCTCCGAGTATTTTTTCGAGAATTTCCCTCCTTTCAGAGATTTTTTTATAAACCTGTTTCCAGTCCACAAGAAACATCTTTGCAAAGATTTAAAAGTTGTTGTCGATTCGAGCTGCTATGGATGTAGTTGTTGCGGGAGTTGGTGTTGCGGGAAGCTTCACCCTTCATTACCTCCCAAAGAATTTCGAAGTCGTCGGAATAGATAAAAGAACTAAACTCGGATATCCCGTGGAGTGCGGAGAGATAGTACCGGTTAAAAGGGAAATGAAAGACCTTTTACCGAATCTGGACGATTACTCTATTTTCGAAATTCCGAAAAAGTTCGAAAGCAACAGAACGAAATGGATGAAATTTATTCTTCCAAATGGTAGGGAAATAGATGTCGAGTTCGAAATGCACGTGATAAAGAGGGACGAGATGATCAGGACGTTGGCGGAAAATTCTGGGCATAAGCTAATCCTTGGAAAGATGTTCGACTTCGATGGAGATGTGGTTGTGGACGGGAAGAAAATTGAAAGCAAAGTCGTTATCGGTTGCGACGGTGCAAATTCGAGAATTAGGAGAAGGCTTGGCTTAAAATTCGAAATCTCTCCTGCAAAGCAGTACGTCGTCAGAGGATTTGAAGGGGAGGAAGACACGATATACATGTATGTGGGGAAGAAAATTGCCGCTGGGGGATATGCTTGGATAATTCCTAAGGGAGAGGGTTTGGCGAATGTTGGAACTGGGTTTAGGGTAGAATACGCTGAGAGGGGAGATAACATTCACAAAGCCCTTGACAGGTTTTTGAGAGAGTATCCCTACAGCAGCTGGATGCTTAAAAAAGCTGAGATAATTCAGAAAATTGGGGCGGTCGTTCCTATTGACTTGCCAGTGAAAAGCGTTCACGGAAAAGTGATTTTGGCGGGAGATTCGGCGAGCATGATAATAAGTCACGTCGGAGCGGGAATTCCCCCTTCCATGGTTGCCGGGAAAATAGCCGCCGAAGTCGTTACGGAATTTCTTAACGGAAGAGTGGAGCTTGAGGAATACGAGAGGAGGTGGAAGAATGCTATGTACGATGTTATGGTTAGAAGTAACTACTTAAAGAGAATGTGGGATAAAATAGCAGAGAGGGACGAGAGAGTGAACAAGCTCTTCAGAATCGTAAGCGAAAAAGACATGAGCGCAATTTTGCGGGCTAAAATTCCAACGAAAATTAGATTAGCGTCGTTTTTACTACCCATAGTTACGACATTTTTGTAAGAAAAACTTTTAATGAAACGCTTGGATAGTAGAAAAATATTCGGGTGATCGAGATGAGCCTTGAAAAAATGTTTCTCCACGAAAAAGTTGTGGACATTCTTTTAAAGATCCTTGAAGTTGAGAAGAGCGGAAAAGTGCCGTATCCGCTGAAAATTTCTAAGGAGGTAGGGTCTCCGTACAGCTACATTTCCAAGGTTCTCAGCGAATTCGAAAAACATGCGCTTATAGAGAGCGAAATGAAGGGAAGGAAAAGGACGGTAAAGCTAACGGAAGACGGAAGGAGAGTTGCGGAACTTCTGCAAAAGCTTAAAGAAGAGCTAAAAAAGGATTTTGTCGCAAGGAGGAAGCTTGCGATACTGAACTCGTTCGTTCAAAACCTCAACGGCTCGAACGCTAAAGAAGAGACGGTATTGCCCCTCTTAGCCGAAGTGAGAAACTTAAAAAATACTGATGACGTGGAAGTGAGGGAGAAAGCCGAAAGCCTCGAAAAGTCATTAATGGAGATGCTCGAATGATGGAGAAGATTTTTGAGAAAGTGGAGAGCTACAGGAACTTTTCCATAGAAGTTCTTTCGAAGCTTATCGAAATAAAAGCCCTTTCTCCAGAGAACGGAGGGGATGGAGAGAGCGAAAAGGCAGAGTACGTTGAATCTCTCCTTGACAACTTAAAGGTTAAAAGATATGACGCAAAGGACGACCGCGTAAGCTCTGGCATTCGCCCTAACATAGTGGCTGAGCTTGAGGGAGAAGAGAAGAGGAGGCTTTGGATAGTCACGCATCTTGATGTCGTTCCGGAAGGGGACATCTCTTTGTGGGAGAGCGACCCGTTTAAAGCAGTTTACAAGGATGGCAAAGTCTATGGGAGGGGGAGCGAAGATAACGGACAGAGTTTGGTCGCATCGATAATAGCGGCTAAAGCCCTAATAGATCTCGAACTCGTTCCGAAGCTGACGCTATCTTTAGCCTTCGTTTCCGACGAGGAGACTGGAAGCAAGTACGGAATTCAGCATCTAATAAACTTGGGCGTTTTTCGTAAGGACGATTTAATTCTCGTTCCCGATGCCGGTTTTCCGAAGGGGGATCAGATAGAGATCGCTGAGAAAAACATCCTTTGGTTGAAGATCACGGTTTTGGGAAAGCAAGGGCATGCGAGCAGACCGGATCTGTTTAAAAATGCAAACAGAAAGGCAATGCAGTTGCTTGTCGAACTCGATAGGGCGTTGCACGAGAAGTTCTCTAAGAGAAACAACCTGTTCAATCCGCCTTACTCCACTTTCGAGCCGACGAAGAGGGAGAAGAACGTGGATAACGTGAATACGATTCCGGGGAGAGACGTTAGCTACATCGACTGCCGGGTTCTGCCGGAGTATAAGAACGAAGAAGTGATAGAATTCGTCAAGGAATTCGTTAAAAGGAACAAAGAAGATTTCGAAATTTTCGTTGATGTAATCCAAGATGAGAGCTCTCCCCCGACAAGAGAAGACAGCGAGATCGTTCAGAGGTTGAGGAGAGCGATAAAAGTTGCAAGAAACATAGATGCCAAGCTTTGCGGAATCGGAGGAAACACTTGCGCAGCATTCTTCAGAAAAGCCGGGTTGGAAACTGCCGTTTGGAGCACTACGGACGGAAAAGCTCACGAACCGAATGAATATGCGAAAATAGACAACCTGATAGAGGATGCAAAGGTTTTCGCTTTGCTACCAATCCTTTAAAAGGAAACTGTAGCTCCGCCAACCGACCCGTGCTCATGCTTGTCACACGGGCGTGAGAGGCGGAGCCAATATAACCTTCGTTCTCTAACTATAAAAGTTTTTCCTTGAATTTCAAGCTAAAGTCTCTTTGCGGCTCGTATAACTTTTTTATCGCCCTCGCAAGGTCAACGTAAATTGCGATCACTAAAGGAAACGTAAAAAAGTAAGGAAGGTAAAAGAGGAGGGGCATAGCGACTCTTTCAGGATGAAGCTGAAACTCAGCCAGAGTTGTGAGGTGGTAAAAATAGGCGATAAAAGCTGGGGAAAGGTACGAATAAGCTCTTGCTATTTTTCCGTCGAGGAAGCAGAGAAGTGTGTGGACGAATAGGAAGAGGAGGAGAATTAGGCTGAAAGTGAACTTAGGCTCGGAAAGTATTACGCCTCCCCATGCTATTTGCATGAAGAAAGCCGAGATAGCAAGGTGTAGTGTTGCGTAAATCGTTGAAGAGATGGACAAGCTTTTAACGGTTTCAAGCTCAAGTTTGTGGTGAAAGAGTGGCAAAAACATCGCGGAGAAAATCGTCACAACTGTTACTGGCACGTGGAAGTAAACGAGCTTGTAGGCGTTGCCGAGCCGTACTTCTTGGGGAAGCAGAATAATCAGGAGAATTGAAAAAACAAATAAAAATGCTTTCAGCGATGTTTTCATAGCACTAAATTCTTAAAACGATTTAATAAACGTTATTGAAAGGATTTTGGAAGAAGCTGGAGACTACTCTAAATTATCCGAATATACAAGCAATTAACAATTTTCATCTGCTTTTCTCTCCTCGTACAGTTCTTTCAGTGCCTCTTCTACATCCCCAGGAGCGCAAGCTTCGATTAACAATCTTGGATTTCTCCTCCTCCTGTACATAAGCAGAAATCTTATCGCCTCGTTAAAGTCCACTCTCCTTCCGAGCTTCATCTGTAATTCTGATGCAAACTTTAGCAACTCCCTCTTTACATCTTCGCTAACGGATGTTGTTGGCGTAACTTTCTCAAAATTGTCATTGTACAGAATAAACAACTTGCTGAACAGATTCAATTTAACGGGATTCTCAGCGGTAATAGGGTGGAAGAAAATACAGATTCGGATAAGCCTCTTTTCCGATTTGCGTTTGAATTTCAGATTGGGCTTTTCAGAACCTCAACAAAGAACTTTATCGATAACGAATTTGGGTTTTGTTCTTGCAACACCTTAGAAATTCTTTGAGGACGGACTTCGTCATCAGCTACCTCTCTTATCGTGTAAACCCTCATTATCTCGTTTTTCTTAGTGCTCGCAGCTGAGAAAAATGTAATGTCGCTTCTTATTTGCTTTAACAACCGCTTCATCCAACGC
>NZ_WANY01000229.1:0-11718 GCF_015521575.1 Ferroglobus sp. | reverse complement strand
TTCAGCAGATCCTCGATCGTCGGGTTTACTTCTAATAAAACCCTACCCTCACCAACAACTTTCGCTATTACCGTGCTCCCCGGCTTCAGATTCAGAATTTTCCTGAGCTTTGAGGTCGTGTCCATTCGGATTTTGCTCATCATCAGAAGCACTTCAATCTCGCGGATTCCAAGGAAAGTCTCAAAAGTATTGTGACATCCATTTGGCTATCTTTCCACAATTTGGTAAAGCACTGCCTCCACCTCACCAAGCTTGTCAGCTATGCTTTTTATTTCGTCGAAGCTTAGCTCTCCCTTCTTTTCAAAAGAGGCGTCAACGAACATGCCATCGCTAACAACATCTCCGAACTTTCTTGGAGGCAGGTGGCTAACAACTACTCTCTCCGAACTTGCAAGTTTTTCCGAGTTCGTGACAACATCAAAACGCTTTCCGCAATCGACAACGCAAAGCCACAGCTTGTTCGATATCTTATTTGCCGAAACGATCTCTCCAGCGAAATACCTTATCGCGAAACCTATTCTTTCGATCTCCCCTCTTTCAAAGAGGTCTGGGAGGGAAGAGACGTAATCCAGCCAGTATTCGGCAAGTCTTTTATTAAAATCTTCTTCAGCATTTGCCAAGGTTTTTGAAATCTCCTTTGCTAAATCTAAAAGATTTCCACAGGATTTCGCAAGCTCTTCTGGAGGCATATAGGAATATTTCAAAACCTGTATCTCGTTCGTCAAATTTCTCGCCAAACTCACGAGTTCCTTTCTCCTTTGAACCTTAACGTTTTGCAGCAATTTTTCCAGTTCAGCAGCCCCTTTTTCTGCTATTAGAATTCTGAAATCTTTCGACGTGTCCATGCACTTAGTTAAGCCGAGCTGATATAACTCTTGCGAAGAGTTAAAATTCTTCGTAAACATCAATGAACTTTTTATACCACTTTTCAAAAATTTCTGGCGTTACCAAATGCACTTCAACACCTATAAGCTCCCCGACTTTTTCTTCCACCTTTTCCATCACTTCCCCGTACCTTACTTTGTCGGCTTTCTTTGAAATCACAAGGATGTCAAGATCGCTTAAAGGTGTGTAATCTCCTCTAACAACACTTCCAAAAACTACGACTTTAACCTCATCTCCCAAAATTTCTTCAAACGCTTTTTTCAATTTCATCGCCAGCCCCCTATAATTTTTAAATAACTTTCTTTTTCTTTCCGCAATTTCTAAGGCTATTTCAACCCCTCTCATACATCTCAAAAACTCTTTTGACGAAATTTAACGCCTCCTCAGCCTCCTCCTTCTCGTAAGTAAAAGGCAAGTATCTCGCTCCGATGTATGCTCTTTCAAGTTCTCTCAGCAGTCTTCTGTTCCTATCAAGAAATTCGGAAATTTCCGGCTCTACTTTCCTAACCTCCTCGTTTAGCGTTATTAGCGAGTGCGTTTTGGAGAAATAACCTACCCTCTTTGCCAGGATATATTTAAGGAGGAGCTGCAACGCCTGTTCCAGATGGAACATGCAGAGGTCGTAAAACTCCTTAGCCACATCATCCTCCGCTTCTTTCAAAAATTTCTTTGCTCTATCGAAAAGCTCCTCCATTAAAATAAGTCTGTAAAGTTAGGTTAAAAGCTTTTTGAGGAGATTTAACGATTGTCGAACACAAAGTAAAATAGCAAGAGTTAAAAAACCATACAAACGACCCTCTACTGTCTTTAGAGGTGATGCAATGAGGCTGCATGAGTATCAGGCTAAACAGATTTTTGCTAAGTACGGTATAAAAATTCCAAGAGGAAAACTCGCGACGAACGTTGAAGAAGTTAAAAGAGCTGCGGAAGAACTTGGAGGAAAAGTCGTTTTGAAATCTCAGATACTGGTTGGTGGAAGAGGGAAGGCTGGGGGAATAAAACTTGCTAACAGCGTTGATGAGGCTGTTGAGATTGCTAAAGATCTCTTCGGGAAGGTTATAAAAGGGCATAGAGTTGAGAAGATCTACGTCGAGGAGCAGCTCAACATAAAAAAAGAGATGTACGTAGGATTGACTTTAGATAGAGCTGAAAAAGGAATCGCTTTAATAGTCAGCAGCGTTGGAGGAATGGACATAGAGGAGATAGCAGCAGAGCATCCGGAGAAAATAGCGAGGGTTACGATAAATCCCCTTTACGGTTTGTTCGACTATCAGATAAGAGAGGTTCTTTACAAGTCTGGAATGCCGAAGGAACTTCACAAAGAGCTGACGGCGATAATTAAGTCTCTTTATAAAATACTGGTGGATCACGAAGCTGAGCTTACAGAAATTAACCCGCTCGTTTTAACTGACAAGGGGTTATATGCAGCAGATGCAAGATTGAACGTGGATGACAACGCTCTCTACAGGCATCCAGAACTCAAAGAGTTGAGAGACTACACCGAAGTCGACCAGATTGAGAGGATTGCCGAGGAGAAGGGGTTAAACTACGTAAAGCTCGACGGAAATATCGGAGTTATAGCCAACGGAGCCGGAATGAGCATGTCCACGATGGATTTAATTTACTTGGAAGGCGGAAAACCGGCTAATTTCCTTGACATAGGTGGAGGAGCGAGCAGCGAAGTTGTAAAAGAGGCGATAAAGACCATTTTAATGGACAAAAACGTGAAGGTCATCTTCATGAACATTTTCGGAGGCATAACGAGGTGTGATGAAGTAGCGAGAGGGCTTGTTAAGGCTTTTCAGGAGATTGAAGTTCCGGTGCCGATCGTGTTAAGATTAGCTGGGACTAACGAAGAAGAGGGAAGGAAAATCATTGAAGATTTTCTTGAGAAGGAAAAGAAGAACATAATAGTTGTGGAGACTATGGAGGAGGGAGCTAAGAAAGCGGTTGAATTGGCGAGGTGAGAGTGTGGCGATAATTATTGATGAAAACACGAAAGCGATCGTTCAAGGAATTACCGGCTCTCAGGGGAGATTTCATACTGAAAGAATGCTCGCTTACGGAACGAAAATAGTTGCCGGAGTCACTCCGGGAAAGGGAGGAAGTACAGTTTTTGATGTTCCCGTTTTCGATAGAGTTAGTGAGGCTGTTGAAAAAACCGGAGCGAACGCAAGCGTAATCTTCGTTCCGGCTCCCTTTGCCACCGACGCCATATTCGAAGCTGTTGACGCCGGAGTGGAAGTTGTCGTCTGCATTACCGAAGGTATTCCGGTTTACGATGAGCTCAAAGCCTACAAAAAGGTTAAGGAAGCAGGAGTAATCCTCATCGGTCCTAATTGTCCGGGAGTGATTAGCGTAGGAAAATCCCACCTCGGAATAATGCCGACGCAGATTTTCAAAGAGGGTAACGTAGGAATAGTCTCAAGGAGCGGAACCCTCACGTACCAAATAGCCTACAACCTAACCCGACTTGGAATAGGGCAAAGCACTGTGGTGGGAATAGGGGGAGATAGAATAGTTGGAATGAGTTTTGTTGAGATTCTTGAGATGTTTGAAGAGGATGATGAGACGGATCTTGTTGTGCTCATCGGGGAGATAGGCGGAACAGATGAGGAGGAGGCTGCCAAGTTTATAGAAAAGAAGATGAGCAAGCCGGTCGTTGGGTATGTAGCCGGAATCACAGCACCTCCCGGAAAGAGAATGGGGCACGCGGGAGCGATAATAGAAGGAGGAAGAGGAACTGCGGAATCCAAGATAAAGGCTTTGGAGGAAGCTGGAGTAGAAGTGGGAAGAACGCCGATGGAAGTAGCTGAAATAGTGAAGAGAAAGCTGGAGGATAAGGCATGAGAGTTCAGCACGACATAGTAATTGTAGGAGCTGGACTCGCTGGATTGAGAGCAGCTATAGCTGCAGCTGAAAAGAACAAAAATTTGAGCATAGCCATAATCTCGAAAACCTATCCCATAAGGTGTCACTCCGTTTGTGCCGAAGGTGGGACTGCTGCTGTTTTAAGAGAAGACGAGGGAGATAGTTTCGATTTGCACGCTTGGGATACCGTTAAAGGTTCGGATTTTCTTGCCGATCAGGATGCTGTAGAATTCTTCGTTAGAGAAATTCCGAGAGAGATCTTGCTTCTCGACAACTGGGGTTGTCCGTGGAGCAGGAGGGAGGACGGAAAAATAGCTCAAAGAGCTTTCGGAGGGCAGAGTTTCGACAGAACGGTTTTCGCTAAAGACAGAACAGGGTTGCATGAGGTTCACACCCTTTACGAAAGAACTCTCATGTATCCGAACATAGTCAGATACGACGAGTACTTTCTGACTAATTTGATAATAGAGGACAACGAAATCAGAGGTGTGACGGCAATAGAGCTTAAAACGGGCGATTTAATTCTCTTCGAGGCTAAAGCTGTAATACTCGCCACCGGAGGTGCTGGAAGACTCTACGGCTTCACAACCTACAGCCACCAAGTGACGGGAGACGGTATGGCTATAGCGTATAGATGCGGAATTCCGCTGAAGGACATGGAGTTCTTCCAGTTCCATCCCACAGGTTTAGTTCCCTCGGGCATTCTAATCAGCGAGGCGGCAAGAGGAGAGGGCGGATATTTGAGAAACAAGTACGGTGAGAGGTTCATGGAGAAGTACGCCCCAGAGAGAATGGAATTAGCTCCGAGGGATGTCGTTGCAAGAGCGATGTGGAAGGAGATAATCGAGGGAAGGGGATTCGAAAGCGAACACGGAGCTTACATAGCTTTAGATTTAACGCATTTGGGAGAGGAGAAGATAGAAGAGAGACTTCCCTTAATTAGAGAAGCCGCCAAGAAATTCGTTGGAATCGATCCCGTTGAAGAGCCTTTGCCTGTAAGACCCGTAGCCCACTACACGATGGGAGGCATTCACACCAATATGTGGACCGAAACGCCTGTAAAAGGATTATTTGCCGCCGGAGAGGTTGCTTGCGTTAGTATTCACGGAGCCAACAGGCTTGGAAGCAATTCCACAGCTGAATGCCTCGTTTTTGGTAGAGTTGCTGGAGAGAGAGCTGCGGAATACGCAATGAGGAAAGACTTTAAGCATGTGGGCAATGAAGCATATAAAGAGGAGGAGAAGAGAATCTACGACGAATTTTTGGGAAGAAGTGGAGACGAAAGCCCGTATCAGATAAAGAAAGAGCTTAACGAGGTTATGGACAAGTACTTCTGGATATTTAGGACAGGAGACGAAATGAAAGAGGGAATTAAGAAGATAAAAGAGCTTAAGGAAAGGTACAAGAACGTTGAGATAGTAGATAAAAAGAGGAGGTTTAACACCGATCTTATTTACGCTTTCGAAGTCGGGTTCATGCTCGATTTGGCGGAAGTTGTTGCTGTAGCAGCTTACGCAAGAACTGAAAGTAGAGGGGCGCATTACCGCTTAGATTATCCGAAGAGGGATGACGAAAACTGGTTAAAGCACAGTTTGGCATACTACACACCTCAGGGACCAAAGCTTGAGTACATTCCCGTGAAGATAACGAAGTGGAAGCCCGTGGAGAGGAAGTACTGAGGTGGTGGTATGCTTTTTAGGATAAAGAGATTCGACGGAGAGAAGGAGTACTGGAGCGAGTACGAAGTGGAAGTGAAGAAGGGTATGACTGTTCTTGACGCTCTTTTCTACATAAGGGAAAATCTTGACGGTAGTTTAGCTTTCAGAGTCTCCTGCAGAATGGGAGTTTGCGGAAGCTGTGCGATGAAAATCAACAACAAACCGAGGTTGGCTTGTGAAACGCAGGTAATGGATTTGAAATCTGACGTTATCGTTATCGAACCCCTTGACAATTATAACGTTATAAAGGATCTCATCGTTGATTTCGATGGCTTCTTTAAGAAGCACGCTAAGGTGAAGCCGTATCTTATAAGGAAAGTTGAGAATTACGAAAAACCAGCCGAGTTAATCCAAACTCCCAAGCAACTGGATGAATATTACCAGTTCGCTCTCTGCATAAAGTGCGGAGCCTGTTACTCTGTCTGTCCGGCATCGGCGACAAGAAAAGACTATCTCGGTCCAGCTGCTTTCGCTTCGGCGTACCGCTTTATAAAGGACAGCAGAGATGAGGGGAAAGAAGAGAGGATTCCGGAAGTTGCTTGCGACGGTGGAGTGTGGAGGTGTCATTTCGCTGCTGAGTGCAGCGAAGTCTGTCCGAAAAACGTTGATCCAGCCAAAGCCGTGCAAAAGCTGAGGTGGGAGGCTGTTAAGCATAGCATTAGGAGTTTGCTGAGGTGGTAGAATGATTTTGGACTGGTTTAAGATCAAAGGTAGAAGCTTAAGCGGACTCTCGTTCTCTCTCCACAGAATAACGGGAATAATCCTTCTAATCTACCTCGTTCTCCACCTAACGTTTCTCACCTCCCTCAGGTACGGAAAGGACGTTTACCATTCGCTTATAGAAAAGACCGTGCAACCAGCCACGCTACCTTTGGACTTGCTTTTAATACTCGCTACCTTTTACCACGCTTTTAACGGGATGAGAGTAATTTTACACGAGTTCGGCTTGGCTGTTGAGCTTAGAAGGGTTCTGATTTACATAACCTACGCTCTGACGATCATATTCTGGATTTACGCAAGCTACATAATGTACAAGTTCGTTGTGGGGTGATAGGGTGGAGGCAAGAACGAGAAACGTCCTTGAGCCTTTAGCATTCTTCTTCCAGTTGGTAACTGGAGCTTTGCTTTTCGTCTTCGTCATGTACCACCTCTACGTGACGCACTTGGCAGAACACGACGCTTTGAGTTACGAAAAAGTAGTTGAAAGACTGGCAAATCCGGGCTTTAAGGTTGCTTACTTCGTTTTTCTTGTTGTAGTAAGCTTCCACGCTTTCAACGGATTGAGGGCGATAATTCTCGACACGGACTTTGGAGCGAGAAACAAGAGGGCTGTAGACGTCTTCTGCTTCGCTCTATTTCTCATTGCCACAGCTTACGGCTCACTGCTTTTGATATCCTTCTAAAAAATTTTAGTAGGGGAGATCGTAGTGCTCAACGACAATCTCATCGAGTCCGAGCTTTTCAAGGATTCTCAAAGGCACTTGCATTGAAACCTGAACTATCCCCGGAAGTCTGCCTATCTCAACCGCACCAGTTACAGTTACTCTGTTCAAAACCTCCTCAATCCTCATTCCGAAAAGATTTGCTGCCCTTTCGAAACCCCTTTGGGCAGCCTCGTTTATCGTCGGAGCCGAGCCTATTATCTGTAGGGGGGCCACCGGCTCAATTTCTATTCCCCTCTTTTTAGCCAAATCTTCGACTTTTTCCCACTCGTCCTTTCTCCAAGGTTTAGCGAGGGGAGGCAGATCCTCCTCTGGCGGGAGCAAAAGGGGTGCTTCAAGCTTCAGGTTTTTGAGAACGGAAACCTTAACGCTGACTTCGGCAGAAACATCCGTTGTATGGCCAGCAACTTCCCCATCTCCTTGCATAGCGTGAACGTCTCCGGCGTAAATTCCTCCTCCATCAACCTTAACCGGAGCTATGACTATGCAGTTCTCCCTAACGGAATCCACATCGAGGTGCCCATCCGTCAGCGAATTCTCATACTCCTCTTTCGTTATTGCAAACTCGTGGGGGGCGTTGATTAGGAAGTATCCGAAATCTCCGGCGTTGTGCGAATCTGGAATGGTCACAGCTGGAATCGTCCCAAGCTGCCCCAAGTGAGGTCTGACTCTGGACACCATTCCTTGGATATCAGCCTTGGCGAAAACGAGAATTGGAACCTGTTTCGAATTTTTAGGAAGATTTGCATACTCCCAAGCTTTCTCAGCTACGCTTTTGGCAATGTCCTCTCCCACGGAAAGAGCGAAACCATTTTCTATCAGCATCGTGTAGCCGTATTTCATCTTAAAAGGAGATGCCGGATGTCCGCATTTTTTACATCTAACAGCATTTTGCCCAATTCCTTTCACTTCAAAATCCGTCCACTTCTCTCCGCAGTTCGGACACTTCTTAGCCACGTAGGGATCACCGATGAAAGCTCCTTCAACCGGCTCGTCAACTCCTGAGGAAGTTGCTTTCGAAAGAACTTTGATCTCTTCAACTTTTATTGCAACAGCATCTCCAATCTTAGCATTTTCAACGTCAACAGGCAAAGCAACTTCATGTCCTCCCCTTATGTTGGGAGTTATCATCGGACCCCAGCAGCCCGGAGAGGTTAGGAAAACTATTCTTCCACCGTCGGAAACAACTCCGGCTCTCTTCACCTTCGGCCCGATTATGCCGTCGGTAAAAGAACCGTTGTAAACAACATCCTCTGCCATACGAAATCTTATAATGATCAAACAATATAAAATTTGGTGTGATAAAGAGGACGATTTGTCAGATATGCAAGTGCGACTGTGGAGCGATAGCAGAAGTGGAGAATGATAAAGTTGTTAGGATTTTTGGAGATAGAGACGATCCGAACTCTATGGGAAAGCTCTGCGTAAAAGGAAGAAATTACACAAGAGTTTTGTACCATCCGAACAGAATCAAAAAACCACTCCTTAACGTTGGTAAAAGGGGAAGCCCCGAGTGGAAGGAGATTAGTTGGGAGAAAGCTCTCGACATCATAGCCGAAAAACTCCTCGAATTAAAAAGAGAAGGTTTAGAAGAGAGCCTCATTTTCCTCCACGGACCTTCAGCAAGAATCGTTGACAGGAGTGTCGTTAAGAGATTCGCAAACATCTTTGGAACGCCTAACGTGACTGGAAGCTGGGCTTACTGCGTTGGATCGATGGTTTTGGCATCGCAGCTTCTCTTAGGCTTCCCCTACCCGATCTGCGATTTTGAGAATTCAAAGCTGATAGTTCTCTGGGGAGCAAATCCGGCGGTTTCAAAAGTTCACAGGTACGGTGGAGTTTTCGAGGAAATTGTTAAAGCTAAGAGGAAAGGAGCGAAAGTGATCGTAATAGATCCGAGAAAAAGCGAGAGTGCGAAAATAGCGGACATCCACATAAGAGTTCGTCCCGGAAGCGACATCTACTTAGCCCTCGGAATTCTGAACCGTTTAATTAAAAAAGAGCTTTACAATGCGGAATTCGTTGAAAAACACGTTTTGGGGTTTGAAAAGCTAAAGAGAGAAGTTGAGAAATACACTCCAGATTTCGTTGAGAAGAAAACCGACGTGCCAAGAGAGTTGATAGAGATAGCTGCGGAGCTAATAGGGAAGGTAAAGCCCGCCTCGATAGATTTCAGAGAGGGTATCTTACACAGTATCAACGGCTTTCAAACGGCAAGAGCGATTCTGAGTATAGCTGCGATAACCGGGAACGTGGATGTTAAAGGCGGAATAATCAGGAACCCTTCGGTAAAGCTGAACGATATAACTCTAAAAGAGCCGGACAAAAAACCATTCTGGAAGGATAAGTTTCCCCTCGCCAAAGACGGGAGCGCTTATTTAAGTGAGGCGATTCTTTCCGACAGCTATCCGGTTAAGGTTCTAATAGTGTTCAAATCGAATCCTGTTTTGACCCTTCCAAATTCCAAAAGGTTCATCGAAGCTTTAGAGAGAATAGAGCTGATCGTAGTCCACGATATATTTCTAACTGCCACCTGCAAATACGCAGATATCGTTTTGCCGGCGTCAACTTTCCTTGAAAAGGCGGAAATAGATGCGGTCCCGTTGAAAAAGCACAGATGGGTGAGAGTGAAGAGGAGAGTGGTTAATCCGGTTGGTGAGGCAAAATCGGAAGTTGAATTCGTAGTTGCTCTTGCGAAAAAGCTCGGATACGAAAAATTCTTTCCGTATTCCTCCGAAGAAGACGTGATAAGGGAGTTGCTCAGGGGAAGTGAAGTGGAGAAGTACTCGGTCGAAGAACTTGAAAAAGGAGTCCGTCTCGATAATCCCATTGGCGAGATGAGAAAATCCGGTTTTCCAACCCCCTCCGGAAAGATTGAGCTCTTCCCAGAGATTTTAGAGAAGGTAGGTGCTCAAAAGTTTGAGATACTCGAAGAAGATTCTGAGGAGTTTCCCTACTATTTAATAACTGGAGCGAGGGTACTTCCCTTCTACCACTCCCAATTCAGAAACGTGGAAAGTTTGGTCAAACTCAATCCAGAACCGATAGCCGAAGTTGGAGTGGAGATAGCAAGAAATGAAAGTATCTCAAACGGAGATTTCGTGGAGATCGAAACGAAGTTCGGAAACTTAAAAGTAAAAGCCGCCGTTAACAAAGATTTACATCCCCTTACAGTCTCAGTTCCCCACGGATGGGAGGAGAGCAATGCGAATTTTTTAACCGGAAGCGTATTCGATCCTTTGTCGGGAGCGCCGATGTATAGAGGAATCAAATGCAACGTAAGGAAAGTTCACGAGAGCTCCTGAGAATTAGCAAGGTATTGCCGATCACTTTAAATTCCCGTTCTTAACACCGTTATCTAATGAGGTACTCGACTCATTGCACATGCTGCGAGGGGATTGATGAGAGAATTGCAAATCCGAAGCATCATCCGACTTACGAGGTTACTTGGAAGTGTAACTTAAACTGCGTTTACTGCTATTCGAGAATTGCGGTAGAAAAGGGAAAAGCTCCCCTTCCCGGCTATTACGGAGATACGGATAACGTCAAGGGGATAACCATCTCACAGTACGGGGAACCGCTTGTTGCGGGTGTTGATGAAGTTGTCAGAATTGCAAAAGAATTAAAGGACATGTTCGAAGCGAGACTTGATCTGCAAACCAACGGCACGCTTATAAGAGAGAAAGACGTGAAAAAGCTTGAGAAAGTGTTCGATCTCGTGATGATAAGTTTGGACGTTTTTGATAGAGAGAAATACGTGAAAATTACCGGAAAAGATCACTTTAACGACGTAGTTAATGCGATAAAGCTTTGCAAGGATTCGGGCATGGAAACGATAGTGAGATGCATACACATGCCCGGAATAAACGACGAAGATCTTTTCAAACTCGCCGAATTCGTTTCCAAACACGATTTAGAGCTATTTCTCCAGCCATTATCCGTTTACGAAGAAGAACCACTTTTAAAGCTTGGTCTCGACATGGAGAGAGTTGAAAGCCTCTACGACTTCGTTAAGACTGTCGAAAAGCTTGAGGAGATAGCGGATGTAAGAATTCCCGGCTGTTTTATCTCGAACCTCAGGAGAATCTCAAAGGTTTTCGGAGAGGAGTTCATAAAAAACATCAGAAGAAATGCCAAAGGAAAATCCCCAGAAATGAAGAGGGAGAGGAAATTCGTTCTTTAACTTACACTTCCCGAAAAAACCCTTGTACTATCCGCATTCAGTAACGCAGTGATCAATAAACAACGGCGATTTCCTCTTTATTCAACCCGGCACTACTACATTCATCATTGCTTTTTCAACTAAGAGAGCATCGATAAATACTCTCAGACCCGTGAACTTTACTTTTCCGGAAGATTATTCCGCCAATAAAGAGTCTGAGCTCTTTGAACGGGAGTACGTACGAAAATTGGAATTCTTAGCATAGCTATCTACATTCAAACTTTTCGACGGGAGAAACTGCTAAAATATTTCTAAGTTACATCTTGTCTCTCACAGTGAATAAAGAGGTTCTGAAGAGAAGTTGTCTATCTCAACTGAGAAAAAGAGAAGGAATCTGTCTGTAATCGATAGGAGAGTCGTTAGTGTTAACAGAAATCGTTACTATTATAAACATTGGAAGAAACAGATTGATTCCGAATTAATGCGAAAACGAATTTGAGTTCGTTGTCGATAAAGCTCCTTTGCTGAGAAAGGCCTTGGAAAATCTCGAATTAGAATTCGAGCAAAAAACTTTCAGAGAAATTCTTTAGTTGTTAAAGAGAAACTGGTCTTTGGATTAAGAAATGAGAAAAGATAGGAC
>NZ_WANY01000228.1:0-3092 GCF_015521575.1 Ferroglobus sp. | reverse complement strand
TTTAGAACCTTTAAAGAAGTGTATTGATGAAAAAGTTGTAGCGATAATAGTCGTAGCCGGAATGGAGGGCGCTTTGCCTTCAGTTGTTGCTGGTTTGGTTGACGTGCCGGTTATAGGCGTCCCAACATCAATCGGTTACGGAACAAGTCTGAAAGGATTTACAGCATTATTTTCCATGCTCTCCTCATGTTCTTCCGGTTTGGCAGTCGTGAACATTGACAACGGATTCGGAGCGGCTGTTTTCGCAAGTTTGATTGCAAAAGTTGCTAAACGGGGAGAGTTGAAGTAAACTTCTCGATGAAAAGAGGATTGAAAGGATAGCTGATCAGATTAGTTGCCGCTTATTTTAGGGCTAAACAAGAGAAATAATTATAAACTTAAACGTAAACATACACATAATGCCAACTAAGACCATAACAATAACTCTTGAAGCTTATGAGAGGCTGAAAAGGGAAAAAAGAAAGGGTGAGAGCTTCAGCGATGTTATAATCAGACTTACTGAGAAGAAGAAAGATCTGCTCGAATTTGCCGGCAAATGGAAGGATTCCGGAGACGAAATTGAGAAGATTATACTCGAAAGCAGAAAGGAGTTCGGTCGGCATGTTCTGTCTCGAAACGACGTTTCTCATTGATCTGCTAAAAGGTAAGAAAGATGCGATTGATGTCTACATAAAGATTCGAGATTCAAAGCTATACACCACGTCGATCTCCGCCTGGGAACTGCTGAGAGGCCCAAAACTCGTGGGAAAAGAGGAAGAATTTAAAGTAGCCGTTGAAATGCTTGAAAACCTCGAAATTCTTCCATTTTCTTTTAAGTCGGCACAAATAGCCGTGGAAATCGAGGACAGCTTAAGGAAAAAAGGCATGGAAATCAATTTAATCGATGTTCTTATTGCGGCAATTGCAATCGAGCATAACCTAAAACTCGTTACGAGAGACGAGCACTTCAGCAGGATCGACGGGCTTGAAGCCATAAATTATTCTTCAGAGCAAAATTCAGGTTGAACGCAAGCCGAAAATGCTTCAGAGGATAAAACCACAGTTGGAACAACGTAAATCAATCCCCAATTTTATACGGGAAAAGAGAAATAATTTTCTCAGATGGGAAGAGGATCGAAAGCGACTTCTCCTTCAGCACCGTTACAGATAAAAAAGAGAATTTGGGTTCGTTCACAACGTAGAGGTATTTATTCAAAGACTTTCAGAGCCACTTCGAGATCTTCTTTTCCGTAGATGACAAGAGTGACCTCTTCGACGCTCTTTGCTTCTTTTGAGAAATCCCTCACAGCATCAAGAAATGTCTTCACGACTTCCTCAAGGGGGCATCCGTAAATTCCAGCGCTAACCGCTGGAAAGGCTACGCTTCTAAGCATCATCTCCTCAGCTTTTTCAAGGGGTGCCTTGAAAGCTTTGTACAGCTTTTCCTTCAAACCCTCATTCCAATCTCCCCTGCATATCGGACCGACGGTGTGTATCACGTACTTTATTCCCCTCTCCTCAAGCTTCATGGCAGGAGTAACTACAACCTCCCCATGTTCGATGTAGTCTCTTCCTATCTGCTCCTTCATCGCTTCTTTGCTTATTCTCGTGTATTCGGCTGCATTTCCGGCGCATGCTTTAGCTATTGCGTACGCAACTCCCCCACCATGCTCTAAGTATTTATTTGCAGCATTCACGATGGCTTCAGCTGGATACTTCGTTATATCTCCCCCAGCCAGCTTCACTTTCAATTTACCCATTTCGATCTCCTTAACAACTTCCACTTCCATGAAGTTTATTCTCCAGAACAAAATTTTAAGACTTCGAATAAGCTAACGACCTGACGGTGAGGATAACCCAGAGAAAAGCAACGAGAGATGCAAGAATGTTACCGAAAGTCACTCCGACAACAATTCCAAAAAAGCCAAAACCTAAAACGAAGGCAAATAAAAACGCTAAGCCAAGTTGCAGTACGACGGTTCTCAAAAAAGTTATCACAAACGCCCTCTCTCCTTTTCCCATTCCCTGAAAAGTCGAGTTGCTGACGAAGCCAAAGGCGGCAAAGGGTAAGAATGCGGGCATAACTCTGAGAGTTTCGACAAGCTCTTCGTAAATTATCTCACTTTTTTCGGAATACGTGAAGAGGAGAGCTATTTTTCCGGAAAGAAGTATCATAACAACGGCTATACAAAGCTCCACAACGAAAGCCAGTCTTACGGCGTACAGCAAAGCGGACTTTAATTTTTCAACGTTCTTTCCTCCGTAAGCAGCTCCGGTAACGGCTGTCGTCGCTGCAGCTATTCCGAAAAGAGGTATGAAGCCGAAACTTAGAACCCTCCAAGCTGAAGTAAATACAGCAACTCCGTAAATGTCCGTTTTAACTATCAGAGAGTTCAGAATAGCCATTGAGATTGACATCGTCAGCATGGAAAATGAAGAGGGGATTCCAACTCTGAGAATGTCAAAAATAACCCGAAAGTCGAATCTGATCTTTGATAGGACAATCCTAACAAAGCTTCTTTTTGTTGAAAACACGTAGATTAAAATTAGCAAGGAAATAAGCATCGAGACAGCACTTGCAAGAGCAGCTCCAGAAATGCCAAAACCGAGGAGGTAAATGAATATCGGGTCCAGAATTATATTTATCACGCTTCCAACCACGTTGGCGTACATTGTCATTTTCGTGTTTCCCTCTCCGTTTAAAATTCCCACAAAAACACTATTGAAAACGAGTACGGGAGATGCGAGAACGAGGATGCCCCCATAACTTGAAGCAAGAGTTAAAACAGCTCCCTTCGCACCAACCAAACTTAGAATCTCCCCAAGCTTGAAGTGGGTTGTGAGAAGAACGAGGGAAATTATTAAACCAATAATCACCCCGTGATTTGCGATATTGTTAACATCCTTCCCCCCACCTATTCCCCTCGAAATAGCTGAAGACAGTCCTATGCTTAGTCCGAAAGACAAGGCGAGAAAGATCATGAAAATCGGAAAGAAAATACCGATAGCCGAAAGAGCATCGGCACCCAACCCGGCGACCCAGATTCCATCGGCGAAGTTGTAAAGAGTAAAGGCGAGGTTACTTATTATTATCGGAAACGAGAGCTTTGGAA
>NZ_WANY01000227.1:0-13465 GCF_015521575.1 Ferroglobus sp. | reverse complement strand
CTATTAAGGAGTGCGCTGCCAACATAGAGTGCAAGGTCGTGAAAGAAGTGGAAACTGGCGACCACATATTTTTCGTTGGAGAGATCGTGAACGTCACCTACGGAGATGCCTTCAAAAATAGAGAGCCAGACGTGAAGAATTTCAAATTCCTCATGCACGCAAAGTCTGGAGCTTACTTCACCTACCAGAGCGACGAAATTATTAAACCTTAGCCTTGTTTTTTGTTATGAATCCTGTAAAGGTTTTCTCCGGAATCGCACTTATCTTTCTCGGACTAACTCTCCTCATCATATCTCAAGCGGAAAAAGCGGAAGTGGAGTACGGAGGAGTGGTTATAATCGGACCGATTCCCATAGTTTTCGGTTCGTCGGTTTCTATAATCGCTCTTGTGGTTCTGCTTGCAGCATTTCTTCTCATCCTCTTCACTCTGAGGTGGTGACATGCTCGAATACTTGGCTATTCTGCTAATCGCAATTGGAATTTTTTTGCTCGTCAAAGGACTTACCGAAAGAATTGAAGAGATTCCGGAGCATACATATAGAGAGGAAGAGTTCGAGGATAGAGAAAGAAGGAAAGTAGAAGCCGGAGGAGTAGTCCTCATAGGTCCGATTATTACCACTCCTCCGTACTCCACTTCCGCTTTTTCCGCTTGAGATATGATGAGGAGAGTCAGTCCAAGAAAGATAAGTGCGATTCCGGAGAAAACCTTTACAGGATTCATAACAAAAAATAAGGCTAAGGTTTAATAATTTCGTCGCTCTGGTAGGTGAAGTAAGCTCCAGACTTTGCGTGCATGAGGAATTTGAAATTCTTCACGTCCGGCTCTCTATTTTTGAAGGCATCTCCGTAGGTGACGTTCACGATCTCTCCAACGAAGAATATATGGTCGCCAGTTTCCACTTCTTTCACGACCTTGCACTCTATGTTGGCAGCGCACTCCTTAATAGATGGTGCACTAACTTTTTGAGATGGAATGAAAGTCACGCTCATCTTTTCAGCTTTGTTTTCTCTTGCTCCGCTTGTTGTTCCGGCAATCCATACATCCTTCAGCAATTCCACAGTCGGAACGGCAATAACGAACTCCTTTTGCTCCTCAACGAGTTTTCTCGTGTATCTTGTTTTTCCTATCGCCACTCCAGCTAGCGGTGGTGAAAAGCTGAGAGGAGTAACCCAGTCCGCGGTCATCGGATTTGGTCTCTCGATAGTTCCGGCGACGATTATAAAAGTCCTCATCGGATACAAGAAGCTCAGCATATTCTATATTTTCCAAAGCTTTGAATAATAATCTTTCGAGAAGGCTTTTATACCCGAAGAAATTAACGGAGTTACATGGGATTGAAGGAGAAGGTTGAAGAAGTAATTGAGAAGGAAATAAGACCGGCTTTGATAAGAGACGGAGGGAACATAGCCGTCGTGGACGTGGATGAAGAAAACGGAGAGGTTAAAGTAAAGCTTCTCGGCTCCTGCTACGGCTGCCCTATGTCGCAGATAACACTCACGATGTTTGTCGAGCAACACTTAAAATCGAGAATACCAGAAGTTAAGAAGGTCACACCGGTTTGACGTGAATCATTGTTGCTTCATTTAAACTGATAACACTTAAAATTCGTAAACGTAGATTTTGAAATAGCCTTCGTTTTCAGAAGTCATACTGCTTAGCTATTCTTCGACAATTTAATATCTTTCTGCCCGGTCAATTTTTAGTCCTGAAGTTTACAGAAGCTTTAGTACCGACCGAACTTGGTAAATTCCGAACAGCACGACAGAGATCGAAGCTGAAATGAAAGCTTTTTAGTTTCGATTTTCTTTGCGAGTTTAATTGTGAAAGTCCAGATTGCTAAGCTACAAATCGTCACTGCCCAAGTTTGTTTATCAGATTTGAATAAGCTAACTCTTTCGAAGTTCCGACAATGTAGAAAAGAGTAGATCTTAACAAAAAATCCATCAAAGACGATCTAACACTGGTTCTAATCTCGATAATCTTAATCTTAATCGCTGCATGGATCGAAGCTAACGTAACGCTGAAAATAGCTAAAGCTATGCTAAATAATTAATCAAAAGGTACTACCCCAATTCTCCAAGGATTTTCTCTATTTTCGGTTTTAATTCTTTCAAATGTTTTTTAATAACTGTCCAAACGATGTTTAGATCGATGCCAAAGTAATGATGAATTACTACATCTCTAAAACCGGCAATTCTTTTCCACGGAATTTCTGGATACTTGGAACGAACTTCTTCGGGAATATTCTTTACGGCTTCACCAATTATTTCGAGGTTTCTAATCACAGCATCAACTATCAACTCATTTTCGACGAATTCATCAAAGCTTAAATCCCTCGTATACTTTTCAATCTTTTCAACGCTTTCTAAAATATCGTATAGAAACAACTTAGCGTCCCTTTTAGACATAAATTATCTCCTCTTTAACATGCTTCCACAATAGTGGCTTTCTAACAATTCCTTTTTTTGAAACCAAATCTACCTTCACATTAAGCAATTTTTCAAGATAATCTCTAAGATCGACAATCTCCCACCCAATCTCCCTTTCGAAATCGACCAAGATGTCAACATCGCTTAACTCTGTTTGTTCATTTCTTACATACGAGCCAAAAATCCCTATCTCTTTAACTCCAAACAACTTTCTAAGTTCTTCTTTATGTTCCGCTAATATTCTCTTAATCTCTTCAAGCGTTTTCATATTCTTTAACTTCTCAGGATAGCTTATTTATTTTGCGTGTTTTTAGTGGAGGATTACTGCGGATTGACTAACTCTAATAAGTCTAATAAGCAATTATACCGAAACTAAAACTGCCAAGGAACAACAATCGTCGGCTTTGTTATCTTTAGTTATGATCTAACTGGAAAAGGAGACGAAGCCATGGTTCCAATTTTGAAGGCGAAGTGCACTAAAAGCACTTTCAGCATTTTACTCAGATTACCGAGCGTTTTGGGAGGTTATAGAATAGTTTGGAAAGTAGCAAAGCCACATTGCATCCGAGGTTTTCCTGCTGCTTTTAAAAGAGTTGTCAGCGATCGTGCTTAACGAGGATTCGTTTACATCACAAAGCTAAGTCGAAAGATGCGTACCCCAAATTTATTATACCCTTCTTTTTAAGTTCAGCTGATGTTCGAAGTTACGGACAAGGATGCAATGGGAAGAATAGGGAAGCTAAAAACCCCTCACGGCGTCGTGGAAACTCCAGCTTTGATGCCGGTGATAAACCCAAACATTGATTTTATTCCTCCAAAAGAGCTGAAAAGAATGGGAGCGGAAATTTTAATAACGAACTCCTATATAATTTACAGAACCGAAAATCTAAGAGAGAAAGCTGAAAAAATCGGAGTGCACGCTCTTCTCGATACGGACTTGCCTGTGATGACTGACAGCGGAAGCTATCAGCTGCTGATGTACGGAGAAATTGAAGTTAACAACGAGGAAATCGTAAAATTTCAGGAAAAGATTAAGAGCGACATTGTGGTGCCCTTAGACATCCCAACTCCCCCGGATGCCGATTACTCCACAGCTTTAAAAGATCTTGAGGAGACAATAAAGCGAGAAAAGGAAGCTGTGGAAATCTACTCCGGGGAAGGGCTTTTGGCTCTTCCCATCCAAGGCTCCACCCATTGGGATTTGAGAAAAAAATCCGCTGAGGAAGCTGCCAAGATTGGAGGGGATGTTTATCCGATAGGCGGAGTTGTTCCTTTAATGGACATGTATAGATTCGAAGACGTTGCAAGAGCTGTGCTTTCAGCAAAAACCAAGCTCCCTCCAGATAAGCCTGTACATTTATTCGGAGCTGGACACCCTATGGTGTTCGCTTTGTTTGTTGCCTTAGGCTGTGATCTTTTTGATTCCGCCGCTTACGCTTTATTCGCAAAAGATGATCGCTATTTAACACCCTACGGAACGGAGAAGCTTTCCGAGATGAATTACTTTCCGTGCTCGTGTCCGGTTTGCTTAGAATACACGCCAGAGGAAATGAGAAGAATTGAAAAGAGTGAGCGGGAGATTTTACTTGGAAAGCATAACCTCTACGTTAGTTTTGAAGAGATTAGGAGGGTTAAACAGGCTATAAAGAACAATGAGCTTTTTGAGCTCGTTGAAAGAAGGATAAGAGCACATCCATACCTAATTCAAGCTTGGAGGGCTATCAGAGATTACTACGACCTTGTGGAAAAGTACGACCCCTTTGCCAAGAAGGTCTTCTTCTACCTCGGAACAGAGAGCTGCCTGAGACCTGCTGTGAGAAGGCATCAGGAGAGAGTTCTAAGAGTGAAGACGGACAAGAAGGAAATTATCATTTCCTCGGATTATAGCGTAAAAGCCGACTTCTACTTAAAGCCCCCCTTCGGAGTTGTCCCAGCTGAACTCATGGAAAGCTATCCCGCCGGACATGCGGAAATTCCAGAGGATCTCGACGAAGAAGCGTACAAAACTGCCGTAAGAGGTTTGAAGATGTTCCTCGAAAAGCACAAGGATAAGAAAGTCAGCCTTATTATCGACGAGAAGTGGAGGAAGTTTTTGGATGACGTTCAGACTTGAAAAAAGGGATGGATTCTCGAGAGCTGGAGAGTATAAGGGAATAAAAACCCCAGCTTTAATCGATTTGAGGGAAGATACGAACTTGGAAGTTGAAGTAAAAGCTCCAGAATTTCTTGAAAAAATCGACAGAGAGCTTTACGAGGTCTACAAGTTTGAGAAAGAGATAAAAATTCTCGTTCTTGAGGGTTTAAGTGAGAAGGAAAAGGTTGAAAAAATAGTTTCCTTTAGATCCTCCAATTTGTCTCCTCTCTATATTTCCGGCGTTGCAACACCACAAAACGCGTTAATTTACGTTTACCTCGGTGCAGATTTTCTCGATAATCTTTTAGCTTTGAGAATGGCTTACGACGGAGTATACTTCACTCCGGAAAGAAACTTCAGGCTCGAAAGTCTGAAAAGTCTCCCATGCAGCTGTAAATTCTGCGAAGAAGTGGGAAACTTCAAAGAACTCAACAAGTTCGAAAGGTATGAGTTCTTAGCGAACCACAACACGGAAGTATTAAGGAGAGAAGTCGAGCTATCGAGGAATCTGATATTCTCCGAGGAGATAAGGGATGTTGTTGAGGCGAGGTCAAAGATTGTTCCCGAAGCCGAGGTTCTTTTGAGGTACGCCGATAAAAACTATGAGGCTTTCGAAAAATACACTCCAGTTTTCAGGAAATCCGAACTTTATCCAACCACCGACTCTTCTTACAGAAGGGTGGAAGTTACGAGATACTTCGAAAGAATGAGGAAGGTTTACTCGCCCAAGTCTAAGATCGCCCTCCTCCTCCCCTGCAGTGCAAGAAAACCCTATTCGCTCTCAAAGTCCCACAGGATGATAAAAAATAAGCTCGGGAGGACTTTGAAAGGTGTCAACGAGATAATAATCTCCTCCCCTTTCGTAGCTCCGAGGGAGTTCGAGTTGATATACCCAATAGTGGCTTACGACACGCCAACGACTGGAGAGTGGAGCGATTTCGAGATAAACTTTGTCGCTGAAAAACTCTCGCCTCTCCTTGAAAATTTCGAGAAAATTTACGCTTACCTCCACGGAGGCTACAGAAAAGTTGCTGAAAAAGCTCAAAAAATTTCCGGAGTTGAAATAGAGTTCGTCGACGATTTGAACGAACTCAAGAAAAAGCTCGAAAGCGAAGAAAAGATCGACTTCGATCTGTACTCAGAAATTCTGAGACACATGTCCCTATACCAATTCGGAGTGGAGTTTGAGGGTAAAGCAAGAGGAAAGTATCCAGAGCTCAGGTTCTTCGGAAGAGGGCTGGCTGGAAGGGTGGACACAAACTACGGAATGCTCGACATATACGAAGAGTTCGCTTATCAGCTTTTTGAGAAAGAAGTATACACGATTAAGATCGACGAATTCGATCCGAAAGGGACGATCTTCGCTGCCGGAGTTTTAGAGGCTGACGAAAGGATACGTCCGAACGATATCGTTGTTTTTTACAACAGCAGAATTATTGGAGTTGCTCAAGCTGTTATGAGCGGGAAAGAAATGGAAATTTGCGAGCAGGGAGTGGCAGCAGTGGTCAGAAGGAAGTTCGAACGGAAAGATTGAATTTACGAGATATTTCGCTTTAAAGTTTGCTGCTGAACTCTTTTGATTATAGAAAGCTTAATATAGATCGTTCATTCTTCGAATAAAAGGGGATAGCCATGAAAAAGTGGATAGCAGTTACTTTAGTTATTCTCGCTGTTTTAGTTGCTGGCTGTGCAGAGGAGAAGGTGAAACCAACACCAACACCAGTCGAAAAGAAAGAGACTCCAAAGAAAGTTGAAGAGAAGAAGACACCAGTTCCCGAAAAAACGCCAGAAAAGAAGGAAACTCCAAAAGCTAAACCCACTCCGAAACCGACTCCGAAGAAGGTTGAGGCTAAATCTCCGGTGGTTGAATGTACGGTCTGTCATACAAAGTCCGTTGATTACAAGCCTCACGTTGGTGGAGGACAGCTCTGTGGCAACTGTCACGGATGGGATCCACACAAGATCCACGTTGGACCGGGAACGATAGAGCTCGACTGTAAAGTCTGCCACGGAACTCCTCCAAAGCTCGTCGTTCCTAAGCCAATTGAGGAAGGAAGGACGGTCTGTGAAAACTGCCACGCATATCCAGATGCCGTAAAGCCAAGCTACGGCAACTTGGTTAACATCCACTTACCAAGAGGAAAGTACTGTACAGTATGCCACGGAACGGACATTGCGGGAATACACAAAGCTGCCGACAAGTTCGTAGAGCAGTGAAGTATGAAAAAGCTCTTTATAGCAATTTTTTTAACCTCCCTCCTACTTCTTTGCGCGGGAGAGGCACCTAAAGAGAAGGTAGTTCCAAAAAAAACAGTCGAAACTCCACTTCCAGCAGAAACCCCAAAACCCGAGAAAACTCCGACAGAAATGCAACAACTCCCAAGGTCCGAATGTGAGAACTGCCACAACAATCCGAAGAGACAGTATGTTCCCCAAGCTTACGAAGTGGAAGGACACAAAAATGCTGATTACTGCATCTCCTGCCACTTAAAAGAGTATTTGAACGAAAGCAAAGAATTTTTACTTGAGAAGCTCCACGAGAAGCACGTAACTCAGGCTGATTGTAAAGTATGTCATAAGGAAATAGGTAAGAGCGAGTGGGAGTGCTTAAACTGCCACGGAAGTGACCCTTTTAAGCCGGGGAGAAATCTCGTGGACATTCATAGAGCAAGAAACGTTCTCTGCGAAGACTGTCATGGGGAGGATTACCTGAGAATACACTTGGAGAAAAAAGTATTCCCCTACGAAATTCCCCCGATTCCTCCTAAGAACTAATTTTTATTTTTTTGATCGAGCATGTACTACGAAATAAGGGAATTGGAAGCTAAGAGCTTTCAAGTAAGCCTCGAAAACGGAAAAGTTGAAAATGCAAAGTATTCGGAATATTGTGGAAAATCTTTTAGGGTTTTAAAAAATGGCTTTTGGGGATACTTTGTAGGGAATTTGAGGGATGAAGAGGGTTTGAAAAGAGCCGAAAAATTGGCAATTTTCGAGGCTGATTCAGAAGTCGACAGCACACCCTTCGAAGGAAGCTTCGTTTTCAAGCAGAAAAAGAAACTTGAAGATATAAGCGTTGAAGAAAAGGTCGAGTTTTTGAGAGAAATTGACAAAATTCTGAGAAAGGAGGGAATCGTAAGCAGGAAACTCACGTACTTAGAAGTTTTTAGAAATGTCCGCATCAGGAACTCCTCCGGAGGAGAAGTGAGTTACGAAGTGCCAAGGTGTGGAATAATCATTCAAGCTTACGCTAAAGGAGAAACTCTCCAATTCTACGGAGAGAGGTTGATGAAGGTCGGCGGGTTTGAAGTTGTCGATAAAGCGTATGATGTTGCCGAAAACGTTGTTGAGACCGTTTTAAAGTTAACGAAAGCAAAAACTCCCCCATCTGGAAAAATGAAGGTCGTTATGGATCCCTCTTTAACGGGTGTTTTTGTTCACGAAGCTTTTGGTCATGCTGTAGAGGCTGACCACGTTTTGCAGAATGCGAGCGTTCTTGCCGGGAAATTGGGAGAAAAAGTTGCAGATGAGAGTGTTACGATCTACGACGATCCAACTTTGGAGGAGTTCGGCTTTTTTCCCTTCGACGATGAGGGCTTTAAAGCGGAGAGAAAAACCATAGTTGAGGGGGGTGTGTTAAAGAGCTATTTGCATTCGAGAGAAACTGCGAAAAAACTCGGTGGAAAAGCTGGAAACGGGAGAAGCGATTCTCTCGATTTTCCTATAGTCAGAATGAGCAACACATTCCTCTCTCCCGGAGATTACACTCTTGAGGAGCTTCTTGAGGAGGTTAAAGAGGGAGTCATTCTCTTCGGATCGAGGGGAGGAGAGACTAACCCAGCTACCGGCTACTTCCACTTCAACACAAAATACGGTTACATCGTGAGGAAGGGGGAAATTGAAGAAATGATAAGAGATGTTTCTCTCAGCGGAAAAACCCTCGAAACGCTGAGAAATGTTAAAGTTTCCAAAGATTTGTCTTTTGATCCGGGATTTTGCGGAAAAGCCGGTCAGTTGGTTCCTGTAGCGGATGGAGGTCCTTACACTCTTGTAGAAGCATTCGTGGGAGGAGAGTAAATGTTCGAAGCCTTCGACGCCTTTGAAGTTTACGAAGTGAGAAGCAAGTACTACTCAATTTCCATCGAGAAAAGCAGGATAAAGAACGTTTCCGAGGAGTTTGAGAAGGGTTACGGAGTGAGGGTCATAAAAGACGGTAAGCTTGCTTTTTCATCGGCAACAAGTCTGGATAAGTCTTTAGTTGAAAAGCTCGAAAAACTCGTTAGGATATCTGAAGACGAGCTTGACAGCTTTCCTTCCGTCGGAAAAAGAAGGGTTGGGGGATTGTACGATAAAAAGCTTGAGGAAAACCCCTTGGAGGTTCTGAAGGAGTCCTTTGAAACGATAGAAGCTGAGAGAAGCTGCGAAATAGCGAGCGGAATAGTTGAAATCGAAACCCTTGAGAGAAGAGTTTGGAATGACACGGGAGAAGTTTCAGAAAAAGCAACGTTTTTCGCCGTTATGCTCGAAGCTGTCCACGACAAAGGAAGCGCTTACGAATTCGATGCAAGCAGAAAAGCAGACCTAAATCTTGAAAGATTAACAGAAAAGGTTTGTTCTCTGGCAATAGACGATTCGAAAGCTAAAAAAGCCGAGAGGAGAGTCTGCGATGTAGTACTATCTCCTTTAGCATTTCATCAGCTACTATACTTCTCCTTCTACCCTTCCTTTAACGGGGAAAATGTCGTAAAAGGCAGAAGCGTTCTAAACGGAAGAAAGGGGGAGACTATTATTGAGGGATTAACGATCTACGACGATCCAACGCTTGAGGGGAAAGTGTTTTCCTATTCTTTTGACGATGAGGGTGTTAAGGCTGAAAGAAAGATACTCCTTGAAGAGGGTGTTCTCAAAGGATTTTTGTGCGACTTCAAACATTCGAGGATTCTTGGGGAAAAGGCGGGCAACGCTTTCAGGGAAGATTTCGATTCTTTGCCGAAAATTCATCCCTCGAACATCGTTGTTGAAATCGAAAAGGGTAGTTTCGACGCAGATTTTTACGTTCACTCCTTCATAGGAGCGCACACAGCCAATCCAGTTAGCGGTGACTTCAGTTTAGAGTGCATGAACGCTTACCAGAATGGAGAGCCTGTTAGAGGGGCTATGCTCTACGGGAACGTTTTCGAATTCCTAAAGAAGGTTTCCTGCATGAGTAAAAACGTTAGGCAGGTTGAAAACACGATTTGCGGAGATGTGCTTGTCGAAAATGTGGAAATAAAAGCCTGATCGAAAAGGATAAAACCTTTTCGTGGAATTTCTAAGTGTGGTAAGAGGGTTGGAAAGGTATGAAGCGATAAACAGGAATAAAGCTGTGGCCAAGTTTCAGCTGGTAAAAAGGCTTGAAGCTGAAGAGGGAGATTTCAAGACCCACGAAAAATACAAGAAGGAGTTTCAAAAGTTTTTGGAGGAGGAAGGAGAGAACTTAAGGATTCTGGACAAGGAACCTCCAGAGTACTCTTTTCTTGATTTAAAAATAGATCTGCTGATGGAGATGCTAAAAAACTGCAACTTCTGCGAGAGGAGGTGCGGAGTCAACAGATACGAGAAGCTCGGATACTGCAAAACTGGAGTTGAAAGCTACTACAGCAGCGAATTTCTTCACTTTGGAGAAGAGCCAGAACTTGTTCCTTCTCACACGATTTTCTTCAACCGTTGCACGTTTTCGTGCGTTTTCTGTCAGAACTACGATATAGTCTACGATGACGACTACAAAGTCGATCCAAAGGAATTGGCGGTTATGATCGACATAAGGAGAAGGCAGGGAAGCAGAAACGTTAATTTCGTTGGAGGGAATCCCGATCAGCATTCCCACACCATTCTTAAAATCCTGAGAGAGGTGAAGTCGAACATTCCCGTCGTTTGGAACTCGAACATGTACCATTCCTGGGAACTCGGAAAGATAATCGAAGATGTCGTTGACGTTTGGCTTGGGGACTTCAAATACGGAAATGACGAATGCGCTAAGAAATACTCCAACGTCAGAAACTACTTCCAAGTTGTGACAAGAAACTTCTTGGATGCTAAGAAAACTGGAGAGCTCCTGATAAGACACTTGGTGATGCCAAACCACATAGAGTGCTGCACGGCTAAAATCGTAAAGTGGGTTTCCGAAAATTTAGGAAGAAGTGTCAGATTCAACCTAATGTTCCAGTACTATCCCACCTACAGAGCTTACGAATTTGAAGAGATATCAAGAAGGCTCAGCTGGGAAGAAATGAGAAGAGCGAAGGAATTAGCGGAAGCGTACTTAGATAACCTCGTCTAACTCAACACCCCTTCTGTAAATTAAAGCTGCTAAAATTGTTAGCAGAGCTGCTACTTCGAAGATTATTCTAACTCCAACTACTCCTCCGCCAGCCAAATCGTAAATGATCCCAGAGAGTATTGGACCGATCGCTCTCCCGATGCTTTTAGAAGCCGACAGAACACCCATGTAGCTCCCTTCTAAGGATTGCCTTACTCCTTCATGGGCTACAAGGGAGCTCACAGCGGGAAGCGTTATTGCCGTTGAAACACCAAGAAGAGTTGAGAGAAGAAGGACTTCAAAGTAGTTTTCTGCCCTAACTATCAAAAACAGCGAAACGGCTCCGATAAAACTTCCGAACCACACGGGCTTGACGAATCCGTATTTATCAGCTAAAATTCCGGATCTCATTTGAATCAAAGAAGAGGAAATTAAATTCGCGAAGAGAGCAGCCCCTATCTGCGTTAGGCTCATTCCTATCGCTGAAAGGTAAATCGGCAAGAAGCTCATGACGCTTCCTCTACCCATCGAACTCAGTATTCGGTAGATAATTGCTGTGAACACGCTTTTTGTTATCATAATTCTCTTCTCTTCTTTTCTTTTCGCTCTATTACCTTCGGGAAACTTCAACAGGGCTATCAAAAAGCTGAAAGCCGAAAATGCACTCATCGCAAAAAAGGCTGAAGAGTATCCGAATTTATCAGCGAAGACGCCTCCTATTAGCGGACCGAAAGCCATTCCAAGAAAGATCGATGAATTCACTATTCCCAGATTTTTCCCCAACTCGTTTTTATTTGAAATTGAGGCAACTTGAGCCATGGCAATCGGGATTACCATCGCAGATGACGTCCCGTGAAGTATCCTTACTAAAAGCAGTTCTTCCTTTGTTCGGGAAAATGCGTAAAGGATTGCGATGATCGTGTAGAGAATCAGTCCGGTGGAGAAAATCTTTTTCCTGCTGAATTTATCACCCAAGTATCCGAAGAAAGGAAGCGAGAGAACTCGGGAAATAGAAAAGGAAGCAAATATTAGTCCGATCCAAATCCCTGTTGCTTGCAAGTTTTCAGCTATAACGGGAAGGAGGGGGGAGATTATCCCCACTCCGAGCATCACTGAAAAGAGGGAGAGGAGAATAGCTATCATTTTAACAAAGGAAGGTTGCCAGTAACCTTATCTATTTTCTTGCTCTGCTCTGGACCAATAACAACCGCCGTAATCGTTCCCGGTGGTATTTCCGTTAAGCCAGCATCTTTCACATAAGCAGCCGGCAATCCAAGGCTTTTAGCTTTCTCAAAAATCTTCATAAGCTCCTCAAGATTTTTTACTTTAAGAACTATCTTCTTTTGTCCTTCCATCTTCCACTTTTCCCTCGTTTTTTCGTCAACAATTTCATATCCCAAAATAGAAGCGTGAGCGACCTGAACGGCTAACTTCCCCCTCGAAAGATTGAGGTCTTCCCTCACCACTATAACCTGCTTGTATTCACTCTCCTCCGAAACCATAGGACTTTAGCTCTTCCAGCGAAACCGGTTTGGATTTTTCCTCAAGCCATATTTCTCCAAATCTTTTTGCATCTTCCTCGTTGAACTCCGACACGTAAATTTTGTCTTCTTCGGTTCTCTCTATCGCTTCAAGGGGGATTCCCAGAAACTTGTCCTTAACTTTTATAACAAGCCTGTTTTTGTGCACATCTATGCTCTCTCCGATTACTTCTCCATTTCTCACCACGAATCTGCAGATCAAGTCCATGTGATTTGTTGAAAGTTTAAAGATAAATTCTTTACGGGAATTTCAGCAAGTTTATTATTCGAAAGCAGAATTTGACTGCGATGAAAATTTACGTCCCCTTCAAACCGACGAACCCCAAGTCGAGGTTATCCAAAATTATGAGCGAGAAGGAGAGAAGGGAGTTCGCTTTCCAGCTTTTGCTCGATGTCCTCGAATCTTGCGAAGATGCAATAGTCGTGACTTCATCGAGAGATGACAGGCTTCGAGGGTTAAAGTACGAAATTGACGATAGAGATCTCGACACCGCAGTGACTTCAAGGATAAAAAAGGAAGATTCGGCTTTTATCATGTCCGATCTCGCTTTAATAAACAAAAAGATCGTTAAAGGGTTTTTAGATACCGATGGAGACGTTGTGATTGCTCCCGGAAGAAAAGGAGGAACAAACATGCTTTTATCAAGAAGCAGAGAATTTTACACCTCCTATCACTATGGAAGCTTTTTGAAACATATAAGAATAGCTGAAAGGCTCGGGTTGAGTTTGAGTGTTTTCGATTCATTCTACGCAAGCATTGACATCGACGACGAATCGGATCTACTTGAGTTAATGCTCCACGGAAAAGGAAAGAGAAGTTACGAGTATCTGGAGAGCATAGGGTTTTACGTAGACTTCTCTGAGAAAGAGCCGAAGCTGAAAAGATCGTAATTTTCTTACGTGATTTCTTTTCTGATAAATCTCTCCGACTTTACGTCTCTTTTTCTGACAAGTTGAACGTATTTTATCGAAGTCGTAGCGCTCTTGTGTTAGCTTCTCTCAACTTTGTCATCTTTCAATCCTCTTTTCATCGAGGTGTTAGAATGTTACGGGAAGGTGTAGAGG
>NZ_WANY01000226.1:0-2609 GCF_015521575.1 Ferroglobus sp. | reverse complement strand
TTCACTCCGACGTAAACGCTGTCAGCTCCAGCTTCGAAAACCTTCCTAACCATCTCCAAGTTTCCTCCGGGACCAAGAAGATCGACCATCTTTATCACCTCGAAACGTAGATTTGACCGGCTTTATTGAAGTAAAATCCGTGGCAAAGTCCTATTTCCGCAAGCTCAATCAATTTCAAGAAGTCTTTTTTGTCAAAACCTTTCTCGATTCTTTTTCTATATATTCTGCCGACCTCTTCTCTGTATCCGACTCTTTCCGATAGAGCTTCTATTCTTGCAGCATCAACAAAATTCAGCTTTTCTAAGTGTTCGTACATACACACATCTTTTCCGCTTAGCGTAACCTGTCCGAAAGGTTTCAGAACGAGATCCTCGCTTTTGAACCACAGCTTTTCCTTACAAAGCTTTGGACATCTTTTTCCGACCACCTCCTCAAACCTTCTGACGAAACATTCGTGGGAGATGCCGAGGGGGATCTTGCCGTGGATAACAACTTCAATCTCGACTCCTACCTCCTTTATTTTTTCTATATCCTCAATTGGCAGTTCGTAAGCTGGCATAATTCTATCGATGCCCAATGAATACAGAAGCTCCGCTGTTGAGGTTGTGTAAACGTTCGCAAGTCCTCCGAGGTGAACTCTCGCATCGTACTCATCCTTTATCTTTTTCGCCACTCCGAGGTTGAAAACTTCGAAAGCGTCGACTTTTGCATCTAATCCAAGCTCTACAACGTAAAAGACTCTTTCCAGATCTTTGTTCCTTGGAGCGGCGTATAGGCTTAGATAAGCTTTTTTTCCGAGCTCTCTTAAAAGTTCAACTCCTTCCTCGATGTCGTTTCCCGAGGAAAAGCTTCCCTCGTAGTCCCAGCAGTAGGGCATTCCCATGTATATCGCATCGTAATGCTTCAAGCTGCACTCGCTCATGCTTTCAAGGTTAGGAACGTTCGTCGTCAGCTCCACAAACCATCACCCCTATTTTGGAGAACTGCCTACCTTCAAACTTTAAAATATCCGCATTCACATCGTACTCCACGAGTTTTGGGGGAAAGGACGTTTCGAATTCCTTCTCATCAAACACAACTTTCCACTTTCTGCAACACTCCTTTTTACAGACACCATCTCTTTTCGCGCTAACCCCAGAAAAGTATGCGGAAAGTAAGCACTTTCCTTTGTAAAACATCTCGACGTAAGCTCTTTTAAAAGCTTCAATCTTAACTCCGCAACCTTTCAGCTCTTCGACATCCTCATTTATTTCCGGCGGAATTACAACGGCATAAGCTCCGAGCTCTTTTAAAAGCTCCAAGTCAAGGGAGTTTAAAAAGTTCAAACCGACGCTTGCGATAACTTTCTTGTCCTTTAGCTTTTCAATGGCAGCAACTTCATTCACAATAACTCCGGAAGCTTTCAGATTTCTCGCAATTCTTTCAATTTCATCCGCTTCCCTTACCCTATTTAGGGCTACGAAAACTTCTTCGTTTTCAGCCAATCTGTTAATCTCTTCAACTGTCAAGGCTTTTTCGTCCCCGTACTTGCTGAATCCCTTCAATCCGACGTATTTCACAAAATGAAACGCTAAATTGTGATATTTAAACTTTAAGAATTTTCTTCAAAAAGCTCAACAACTTCTGAGGGAAGGGTGTTCAAGTACCTTTTTCCCTTATAAACTACCGCCACGACAAACCTTGCTCTATTCTTATTTATTCCAAAATACTCCCTAAACGGTGCCTCATCGTATCTCAATTCCTTTCTGCTCAATACGAGTTCTTCAAAATCTTTCGAGTAATCGTAAAAGTCAAGTTTATTTCCCTTAGCGTCGATGATTTCAACCTTCATGAAATACTCCTTCCTGTTTCTTCTCACGCAGTAGTTCTCCTCGTGGTTTATTCCAAGAACCGGATTGACGCTTATTTTTTCATTCCCCTCAAAGTAATCGAACATCCTTACGAACCCCTCAATTTGATATGCGAACAGCTTTCCAGGCATGCTCGAAAGCCACTCGAACTGTTCATAGTTAACTCCCTTAAAAGAGACATCCACATCTACCTTCAGATTTTCTATGCTCTCAAGCTTTTGAAAGTCTATCTTGCCCATCCCAGCGAGTATTCCGTTCGTCTCAATAATCACCTTCAGCTTTTCTGCTTCACCGCTTTTATCGAGAAGCTTCAAAACCTCAACAACGTGTTCCCACTGCAAACTTGGTTCGTTTCCAGTAAATCTCACTATCCCAACTCGATAATTCCTCTTTTTTACAAGTCCGTCCTTGGAGACTTTTTCTATCTGACAGAGGATGTCTTTTACGACTTCTTCCGGAGTTTTTCTCAACTCGTTGTTCTCGAGCCTCATTTTCCATCCCCAGCAGTATTTGCAGTTTAGATTGCATCCCTTGACGTCAAGTACCACCTCCAGCGTTTTTCCTTCAGCCAAACCGCATGAAGCGGCGCATTCGTGTTCTTCGTAAACTTTACAGCATCTGTGCCAACCCAATCCTCTCCTCTTTAACGGCACCCATCTCGTCGGATAGTATAGGTTCGAATAAATCCCAATCATCTCAAAAAGTATTTAGTTTGTGAGAATTTAAAAGAGTTCAGATGCTACCGATTCAGGAGTTAAG
>NZ_WANY01000225.1:0-4015 GCF_015521575.1 Ferroglobus sp. | reverse complement strand
CTTGTAGATTTCAGCTGGAATCTTTCCGAGGACGGCTTCTTGCAAGAACTGGACGAATTTTTCTTTGCTTGCAGCATTAGTAACAATCTCTCTCATAACCTTCCTTATCGCCCTCTTTTGTGAGCTTTGGCATCTCTTAACGGTAAAAGCAACGCTCTTTACTCTCAGCTTGTATCCGTCGGCGGTGGTTACGTCAACGATGTCCTCTATCTTGCTCGTCCTCCTCCTTGTTAAACTGTTGAGGTAGTCTCTCATCAACTCGAACTCGTGGAATTTCGTGTAGGCGTTCTCTCCAGCGACCTTGTAAACCTTGAACTTCAACTTCTTGTAGGGATTCTGGTTCGAGTAGTCGTTGGTGAGTTCGGCTAAAGTGATCTCTACCGTCCTTCCTATAACTTTCTCTTCGCTATCAGCCGGAGTGTATCCTACTTCCGCATATCCGAAATACTCAGGAGCGATTAGAGTGAACCACTTCTTTGATGCCCACTTATCCTTAACTCTCGCTCTCCTCTTCCTTGCCATTTCAACACCTCTCAGGCAAGTTTTTCTCTCAATTAATAAACCTTATCGTTGACTTAGCTTTCCAGTGCGATAACCTTCGAGGTCGAGCAGCACGGCTTTAAATCCAAGGGATCTGAGTTTGGGAACTATTTTCTCAACAATCTCTTTGTTTAAAAGCTTTTCAACCTCGTCTTTGCCGACCTCTATCACAGCTCTACCGTCTATCTTCCTCACCCTAACCTGCCTAACTCCGGCAATCTCTATTATGTAATTTTCGGCTTCGTCCACCATTTTAAGGGAAACTTCATCGATCGGAGTGTTGAATGGAATTCTCGAAGATAAACAAGCTACGCTCGGCTTGTCCCAGAATGAGTATCCCTTTATCTTTGCTATTTCCCTGATTTCCTCCTTCGTAAAGCCGAAGATCGCCCAAGGACTGTAAACGTTCTCCAATTCTACCACCGCCCTGTATCCCGGTCTATGTCCTTGTAATTCGCTTGCATTCGTTCCCTCGAAAACGGCTTCGTATCCTTCCTCTTCGGCAATTTTTTTCAGTGAAGTCAAAACCATCCTCTTGCAGAAGTAACATCTGTCTTCCGTATTCTTAACGAAGTTCTCATCCTCAAGTTCGTTGAGGTTGTAAAATCTGTGTTTAAGGTTTAGCTCTTTTGCGATCCTTTCAGCCTCTCTTATCTCCCTTGAAGGTGTTGTGGGAGAGATTATCGTCACAGCGAGAACATCTGTAAGTTCGTTAGCCAATCCAGCCAAAGTTGAGCTGTCAACTCCTCCGCTGAAAGCCACAATAACTCTTTCGAAACTTGAGATGAATTTTTCAAGTTTTTTGAGCTTTGCTTCGTTCATATATTTGGTATGCAAAGTTTGCAAGGTTTATAAGGTCTTGCCTGTATTCAGAAGAGTACCCGAGCATGACCACCCTTTTTCCTTCGTACATTATCGGTGTCCCGTTGGGGTAGAGGAAGTGAAACTCCGGAGTGCCGGTTGCTCCGAACTTTTTGGCGAGCTCTCTTTCTCTTACGTAATCCACCTCTACTATTACGAACTTACTCAAAGCGAGCCTTAAATCATCGTACTTTTCAAAATCCTCTTTGAATATCGTGCAGTAAACGCAGGTGTTGGAGGAAACTATGAGAAGAATCGGTTTGTTCTTCTCGGCGGCTATTTTCAACCCTTCTTCGTAGCTGTAAAACTCCACACTTGGAGATGACTGGAAGCTGAAAAGTACGAAAAATGCACCGACAGCTATTAGTATTAAAGCAGCTATCGACCTCACGGAAGGAAATTTCGCGGATAATATTTAAATTTTCCCCACCATTGATTTTTTACGCAAAAGCTCGAACTCTCTTTATGCCACTGCAAGTTGGTGTCATAGGAAGTGGGGATTGTTACGAAAACGTTTGCGAGATCGCTGAAAGAGTTGGAGAGCTCCTTGCCGAGAGAAAATGCGTGATTATAAACGGAGGACTTTACGGAGTCATGGAGGCTGTGAGTAGAGGTGCAAAGAAGAAGGGTGGATTCGTGGTGGGAATCGTTCCGGGGAAGAACAAAGAGGAGGCGAATAGATACTGTGACGTTGTTATAGCCACGAACATGGGACATGCGAGGAACATGATAATCGTTCATTCGAGTGACGTTCTGATAGCTGTCGGTGGAGGTTACGGAACGATTTCGGAAATGGCTATAGCTTTAAAAGAAGGGAAGAGAGTCGTGGGAATAAAAACCCCCGTAAAATTGCCCGGACTAATTGAAGCTAAAACGCCTGATGAAGCAGTAGACATTGCTTTAGGAAAAAGTTAATATCTCAAGATCGTCTTTTTAACTATGAAAATTCTTGAGTTCGAAGTTGAAAGAGATGGCATGGTCGATTTAACCGAGGAGATAAAGAGGTTCGTGAAAGAAAGCAAAGTTAACGACGGGGCAGTTCTCGTTTTTTCCGTTGGTTCGACTGGAGCGATTACTACGATAGAGTACGAGCCGGGATTGAAAAAGGACTTTCCGGCTATAATGGAGAAAATAGCCCCCTACAACTACCCCTACGAGCATCACAAAACTTGGGGTGACGACAACGGATCTTCCCACGTAAAAGCTTCGATAGTAGGTCCGAGTGTTCTGATACCTTTCAAGAATAAAGAGCTGATGCTCGGAACGTGGCAGCAGGTGGTTCTGATAAACTTCGACACGAGGAAGAGGAGGAGAAAAGTCGTTCTGCAAATTCTTGGTGAGGTAGAATGATCCATCCGATTTTATCAGTTTTAATTTTCGCAGCAGCCAATCTCTACTTCAATCAGCTCGGAAAGCCGGTTTACATCTCAAGATTTTTGAGTCTGATACTCATCTCTTTTATATCCTTTTTCCTCTCCTTTTTCTTGAGCTTTCATCTCGCCTTTGCTGTAGCTTTTCTTATCGTTGTTTCTGCCATAGCCTTGAGAATTTACTCGGGCGGCTTTATCGTAGAGTGGAAGAACGATGCAGTATTCTACTCAACGTACTTTTTCTTCCTGTTCCTTCGCTCTCTCGTTCCGGAAGCAATAGGGGCTGAGAAGCTCATGGACTTCGCCTTTTTAAGCTCAACGTTTTACGCTGAAAGGTTTCCTCCTTTGGATCCCTTCTTCGCTGGAGGAAAGCTCGACTTCTACTACTACTTTGGATACGTTGTAGCTGCCGTAGTGACTAAAATCGCTCTCACCACTCCGGATTACGGTTTCAACATAGCGATGGCGTCAATTCCCGCTTACACTCTCTCCATCCTCTTCGGATTTTTCAGGGAATTCGATGTGAATAAGAGAATTTTAGCTTTAGTTCCACTAATTTCCGGGAATCCTCACTCCGTTTACGAATTCTTTCAGAACATTTTCAACGGCAAACTTCCGGGCTTTCTTTACTACTGGAACTCAACGAGAATTATTCCGGATGAAACTTATAGATTCGTCATAACTGAATTTCCCTATTTCAGCTTCATTCACGCCGATCTGCATGCTCACGTCATAGCAATTCCGGTAAAAATTTTGTTTTTGGCTATTCTCTACTACATTTACAAGGAAGGTAGATTCGCTTTTCTACTTCCGATCTTACTCTTCGTGAGCTACGCAACCAATTCTTGGGACTTTCCGGCGTTTTTACTCTTATCATTGCTCGTCGTCCTAAAGAGGAGGGGAATCTCCTACCTCTACTTCACCCTCGGTTTGCTAATAGTAGCAGCTTACGCATCGACCATGAACGTTAAAGCTGGCTTTTTCTTCACAGCAGAGAGATCGAATTTCAAGGAATTTCTAATGTTCTGGGGTTTCATCCTACTTCTCACCTACGTTTACTTCAGAGAGGAGATCGAGAAGGCTCCGCACTTTTTAATAGCTCTTATTCTTGCTATAGTTTCACCAATCTTTTTGCTGATCCCCCTTGCAATATACTCGCTGATGAGGAGAGATTTCGTTTCCTACCTTGTTCTGGTGGCTACCCTTTTCATAGCTTCCTGCGAATTCTTTGCTATAGACACGAG
>NZ_WANY01000224.1:0-12543 GCF_015521575.1 Ferroglobus sp. | reverse complement strand
ATAAATATCTGATTTGTATTTTTCAAAAACTTTCAAAACTAACACTTACAGTTGTGATTTTTCCTCAAGCAATTCGTCAAGCTTTTGAGTGCTATTTCTGATATTCCAAATCAAATCGCTGCAAGCATTTTTAGAGCAAAGTGAATTTCGATAAAAGTAGAGATTTAGACATAAAGTAGAAGAGCCAGGGCCCGGATTCGAACCGGGGTCAGGGGATCTGCAGTCCCCCGCATAGCCCCTCTGCCACCCTGGCAAGGGCAAAAATAATTGGATGGGTTTATTATTTAAGAATTTTGGTCACTTTCGAAATTATAAATTGTAAAAAATTTGTCACTTCGCCGGATTTACGCTGACTTTGTACTTCACTCCCTCGATTTCGACCTCAAATTCTCCAGCCACCTCACCAGCTGGACTCGGGAACGGCTCCTCCTTCGTCTCTCCTTTAAGGAACTTCAATCCGGTTTGCGGGAAGAGGCAGTAAATTAAGACATCTTCGTCGCTGAGGTCCTTCAACCCCATTTCCTCAAGCTCTTTCTTCCTCTTCTCGAATTCCGGCTCAAGGAGATCCGCAGGTCTGACCGTTATCGGCTCCTCGTCACCAAGAATCTTCCTCTTTACCTCCTCTTTTATCGGAGCAGGAGTTCTTCCGTACATTCCCTTGACGAGATCCTTCGTCTCCTTCGTCACAACCTTATACCTCTCTCCGACGAGGACGTTTATCACAGCCTGAACTCCAACTATCTGGGAGGTAGGGGTAACTAAAGGCACGTACCCTAAATCTTCTCTAACTCTCGGCACTTCTTTCAAAACTTCTTCCAGCTTGTCAAGAGCGTTCTGTTCTTTGAGTTGCGCAATCAGATTGCTAAACATACCTCCCGGAATCTGGTAAACGAGGACTCTCGTATCAGGAATTGTCGCAAGAGGGTCGAGATAGCCAGAGTATTTTTCTCTCAACTTCATGAAGTACTCCCTAACTTCAAGAAGAACGTCTAAGTTAACTCCGGTATCGTAACCAAGCTCGTTCAAAGCGTAAACCAAGCTTTCAGTTGGCGGATGCGACGTTCCCATGCTGAGCGGAGACATGCAAGTGTCCACCATCTCAGCTCCAGCTTCAACGGCTTTAAGCAAAGCCATCGAAGACATACCACTTGTGTAATGGGAGTGAACGTTTATCGGCAAGCCTACTTCCTTTTTCAAAGCTTTCACGAGCTCGTAAGCCATTTTTGGAGATAGCAAACCAGCCATGTCTTTTATACAAATGGAATCAACTTCTAAAGAAGCGAGTTCTTTCGCTATCTCCACGTACTTCTCAATCGTGTGGACTGGAGAGATCGTGTAGCAGATAGCTCCCTGAACGTGGTAAGCATCGTACTTTTTCGCAAACTTTATTGATGCTTCAAGATTTCTAACGTCGTTAAGCGCATCGAAAATCCTGAAAATGTCGAGTCCATTTTCAATTGTTTTTTTAACGAACTTCTCAACAACGTCATCCGGATAATGTCTGTATCCAACAAGGTTCTGCCCTCTGAGGAGCATCTGAAGCATCGTGTTTTTCACTCTTTTCCTTATCTCCCTCAATCTTTCCCAAGGGTTTTCGTTCAAAAATCTATGACAAACGTCGAAAGTTGCTCCTCCCCAAACTTCGAAACTGTAAATTCCAGCTGAATCGAAAGTTTCGAGAATCGGCAGCATGTCTCTCGTCCTCATCCTCGTGGCAAGCAGGCTTTGATGACCGTCTCTGAGCGTTAAATCAACAATCCTAACTTTCGCCATGATTTGAATTTGCCAAGCCAAATATTAAAGCTTTTACATTTTATACGAATCGAATAAGTATGAACTCAAAATCGCTTTTCGCTCGCTATTATTTCCAAAAGCTCCTTTGTTGCCTTGTAAGGGTCCTTAGAAGAGGCTATTGCCGAAACAACAGCTACGGCATCGGCTATTTTAATAACCTCCCTAACATTATCCTTATTTATCCCTCCAATCGCAACGACCGGTATTTTTATCGCTTCTTTTACCTCCTTTAATCCCTCCAATCCAATAACTTCGCCAGAGTCGGGTTTAGTAGTAGTTTCAAACACCGGTCCAACTCCAACGTAGTCAGCGTATTTCTCAGCCTCCTTAGCCTCTTCCGCATTGTCAACCGAAACACCGACAATCCCGTCAAAAATTTCTTTAATCTTATCCGCTGGTGGATCCTCTTTTCCTACGTGAACGCCATCAGCGTCGCTCAGCATAGCTATATCCAAACGATCGTTGACGATGAAGATAGCATCGTACTCGTCACACAGCTTTCTGATTTTTCTCGCCACTTCGTAGATTTTTCTTGCTGGCATCTTCTTTTCTCTAAGCTGAATTATTCTCGCCCCAGCTTTTAACGCCATCTCGGCTATATCCTCATGCCTCCAGCCGAAATCGGCGGATGTTATAACGTAAAGTCCACGAATTTTCACAAAAAACATTCAGAAACTTTATTTTTAAGGATTGCGGAAGAATTGGCATGAAAGAAGTTGCCGCTTTCGAGGCTGGAATAAAACTCGGAGCCCTCTTCCATCAATTCGTCGGAATTCCTGTGAGTTTCGAAAATGTCGAACTTGTCGAAAAAACCATGGAAAGTTGTATGAAGCTGCAACCTTATGTAGTTGACGCCGAGGTAAAGATAGACAGGAAGAAGCTCAAAGAAAGGCTTTCATCCTTTAACTACACTTCCCTCGACGGAGACATGATTTTTGCAAGAGTGAAAGTGAAGGTAAACGACGACGAAGTTGAGGCTGTACTCGAATACGACAAAAAGCTGAAATATCCCCTTATGAAATTGCTCTTATGAATTCATCAACGATCCTCTTCGGCGGAAAACTCCTCGCTCCATAGTGTTGAATGTTGTAGGAAGCTACGAAGTTTCCGAGCTTCAAGCACTTCTTAATATCAAGCCCAAGAATTCTCCCGTAAATGAATCCGGAAGCAAAGGCATCTCCAGCCCCAGTAGTGTCAACCGGAGTCACTTCAAAAGCTTTCTCAAAGAACCAAACGCCGTTCGAGTAAGCTTCGGCTCCCCGCTTACCCAAGGTAACAACGACGGTCGGGCAGTAATCAAAAACTCTCTCTCCAAGCAGCTTGAGTTCGGACTCTGAAAGAATTAGAGTATCGACATACTTCAAAAGCTCCTTCAACTTCTTCAATCCCATGGAGGCGTAGGGATAACCGGGATTCAGAATCACCTCTATCTTAAATTTCTTAGCCTTTTTAGCCACTTTCGTGTGGAAATCGAGGCTCTTTTCGCTTGGATAAGGATCGAGGTAAACGTAGTCGAGATCAAAAAATTCCTCATCATCTATTTCGACGTCAAGATGAGTTGAAGCATTTGGATGAACGAAGAACGTCCTCTCCCCGCTACTATCCACGAAAACTTCCACCACTCCTGTTTTCCCATTAACCTCCCAGAGCTTTAAAATTACACCAACCCTCTCCATGCTTTCCTTGAAAATCTTCGCCTCTTCGTCTTTACCAATAGGAGAGAAGAATTTCGCCTTCACGCCGAAGCTTGCAAGTCCGAAAATGACGTTTGCTGCAGCTCCCCCCGGCAACTTGAAACTTTCTTTTACAATTGCGTGTCCGCCCCTCTCGGGATATTTGTCGATCACATTTATTATATCCACCAAAGCTGGTCCAAAGCCGGCAATCATCGTTAAAACAAAAGCTTTAAATTGTTAATAAATTATACTGAGGGTGTGAAAGTTGCCATAATCGGTGGCGGAGCTGCCGGCATGAGCGCTGCGTCAAGAATTAAGAGACTTAACCCGAAAATGGACGTTCACGTTTTTGAGAAAAGCAACTTCGTAAGTCACGCTCCCTGCGGAATTCCTTTTTTTGTTTCGGGAATTGTCGGAGATGTTAACGAGCTTTGTGCCTATACTGCAGATTTTTTTAGAGAGGAGAGAAAAATTAATGTTCACTTAAACGCTGAGGTTGTGGAGGTCGAATACGGGATGCTTGAGTACGTTGAAAAAGGAAGAAGCAAAACCTACGAATGGGACTATCTCCTTTTTTCCACCGGAGCTTCTCCGATAAAAATTTCGAGTTCGAAAAAAGTTCATTACGTTAGGTCGATAGAGGATGCTCCCAGAATAAAAGCGATTGCCGAGAAGTCCGAGAAAATCGTGGTAGTCGGGTGCGGGTATATAGGAGTCGAAGTCGTTGATGCTTTGACGAATCTCGGAAAGAAGGTTATTGTTATCGAAAAAGAGTATCCCCTCCCCGATCACGATGTCGAGGTTTCCGAATTGCTGCTAAGTGAAATGAAAAAGTATGCGGAAGTTAAAACTGGAGAAGCTGTAGAAGAGGTTAGAGAAGTGGGAGAGAAATTGGTGGTGGAAACTAAAGAAAGCGAATACGAAGCGGATATGGTTATTTCCGCTATTGGTGTTAAACCGAACGTAGAGTTGGCGAAAAAGCTCGGAGTAAAGCTTGGAGAGAGCGGAGCGATAAGAACCGATTCTTTTCTCAGAACGAACGTGGAAAACGTTTATGCAGCCGGAGACTGTGCTGAAATCACGAACGTCATAACCCAAAAACCGGACTGGATACCTTTAGCTGCACCGGCAAACAAGATGGGGTTCGTAGCTGGAAGCAACATAGCGGGAAAGCAAATGAAGTTTCCGGGAGCTTTAAAAAGTCAAATGACCTCGTTCAAAGATTTAGAAATAGGAAAAACAGGTTTAAGCGAAAAAGAAGCAAAAAAACACGGATTTGATGCGATCTCAGTTACGATAACCTCACGAGCCACAGCAGAATACATTCCCAACGGAGAGCTGACGGTAAAGATGGTGGCTGAAAGAAACGGCAGAGTTCTCGGAGTTCAGGCGATAGGGAAGGGTGTGGCTAAAAGGATATATGCCGCAGCCTCGCTACTCTATAAAAACGCAAAAGTCGAGGATTTCTTCTTCGTAGACCTCCCCTTTTACCCGCCAAAATCTCCGGTGTGGGATCCGCTGGTTATAGCCGCGAGAAACCTTATGAGATTAATCTGATTAGCTTCTCCAAATGCTCAAGCTCCTTTTTTATAGCCTCAACCGCTTTGGTGTTGTCGAGATATTCCAACATGCTTCCACATTTCGGACACATGAAGTTGTACTCCATCGCTTCTTCATAGTTAACTTTGATGCATCCATTCTTGCAGAGATAGTAAACATTCTGATCTTCCTCCTTTAACTTTTCTTCAAGATTTCTCTTAGTTTTCATAAGTTCTCTCAGCAAAACTTCCTTTTCTTTCTCGTAGTTCAGCTTCCAGAAGTATTCGATCCAGCCAGTGTCGTCGTCTTTAACCCTTCTGTATGAGGCTAAACCTACTTCATATAGAGCAAAAAGGGCTTTTCTGACCTCATTTATTTCGACTCCCAACTCGCTGGATATCTGCTCATCTGTGAACTCATCTTCCAAACCCATAGAATATATAACAAGCCCAATTTCCCCGGCAACCCTTTCGATAAGCTCTGCTAAAAGCTCGTCTACTTCGCTAATCGCTTCCTCTTTTACCTTCACAAAAATTAATTAGAACTTCAACATTTTTTAACTTTACGCAACAAAAGTATATATACTCGCTAACTCAATTATTCTTGCTGCAGAGCGAGCGAGGTGAAAAGAATGAAAGCTCCAAGCGACACAACAAAGTATCTCATTCACGCAGAAATCGTTGCGGAAGGAGTTGTTGAACGCCCAGACGTTGTCGGAGCAATATTCGGACAAACCGAAGGATTGCTCGGCGATGATCTGGATCTCAGAGAGCTTCAGAAAACTGGAAGGATAGGGAGGATAGAAGTAAAAATAGAGAGCAAGTCGGGAAAAAGCTACGGAGAGATAAAGGTGCCCAGCAGCCTCGATAAGATAGAGACAGCAATTCTTGCCGCCGCTTTGGAAACTATCGAAAGAGTAGGTCCGTGTTCGGCTAAGATCAAAGTCAAGAAGATAGAAGACGTAAGAGCGAGCAAGAGAAAGAAAATAATCGAGAGAGCTAAGGAAATCCTGAAAGAGCTGTTTGAGGAGCCGGAAATCGAAAGCGAAAAAATAGTAGAGCTTGTTAGACAAGCAGTAAGAAGCGAGGAGATAATAGAGTACGGAGAAGAAAGATTGCCAGCCGGTCCAGCTATAGATGAGAGCGACGCCATAATAGTCGTTGAAGGAAGAGCCGACGTGCTTAACTTACTCAAGCACGGAATAAAGAATGTCATAGCGGTCAACGGAACAAACGTTCCGAAAACCATAGTTGAGCTAAGTAAAAAGAAAACCGTCACGGCTTTTCTCGATGGAGATCGTGGAGGAGATCTCATCCTCAAAGAATTGCTGCAAGTAGCAGATATCGACTACGTGGCGAGAGCTCCAGAAGGAAAAGGAGTGGAAGATCTGACGCAAAAGGAAATAATTAAAGCGCTAAGAAATAAAGTTCCCGTTGAGCAGATACTATCGAAGATGGAGAAGAAAGTCGAAGAGAAAGAAACCGCTGAGAAGGAGGAGAAGGAGAACAAAGAGGAAGAGTTGGACCTCATAGCAGCCCTTAGAAAGCACAAGGAGGAAATCGAAGGCAAACTCTTAGCGAGGTTCATAGACAGCGATATGAACGTCGTGAAGGAAATACCCGTCAGAGATCTCGTGAAAGTGCTAAAGACGAACAACATAAAAGCAAGCGGAATAATATTCGACGGAGTTATAACGCAGAGAGTGGTGGACATTGCTGCGAAGAAGAACATAAGCTATCTCGTTGGAGTTAGGTTGGGTAGCGTTGTTAAAATCCCGACGAAGCTTAAAATCATAACTTTTGACGAGCTTTAATTTCATCTCTTCGAAAAAAACTATATAATCCTCCTTTCAACACATTTTTTTAATGATAGAATTGCTGATTAAGCACGCTAAAGAAATCGCTAAAGCAGTAGGGGCGAAGAGAATAGTTTTACTTACCGACGAATACGTTAACCCGGAAAGTATCGACGATAACGAAGTTAAGGTTGTACTCTCCCCGGAAAAGTACGTTAACGCTGTGAAGAACACGATATCCATGGCAGACTCTTCCGGCTTCTTTGAGAAAGTTCTCGCCACTCCCGGGATCTCCGAATTCCTCACGAATTACCTTCAGATAATTGGAGAGTTCGGGAAGAGCGTTCTTGTCGTGAGTGTTGGAACGCTTAAGGGGATAATCGTTCTTGATGCGGAAAGCAAGTTTGAAAGAGTACTTAAAGAGTGTTCGAAATACGTCGATCCCGAAGTTTTAAGAGCTGTGATTGCCCTTGCAATAGCCATTGGAGCTGAAGGAAGGGAAGGTAGGAAAATCGGAACGGCTTTCATAGTTGGGGACACGGAAGAAGTTCTGAAGAGATCGAGGCAAATCGTTCTCAACCCATTCGAGGGACATGACGAAAGTGTGAGGGATATAAAGAACCCGGAAAATTGGGAAACGATAAAGGAGTTCGCCCAAATAGACGGGGTTTTCATTGTGGATGAGAAGGGTGTAATAGTTGCGGCTGGAAGATACCTGAACGTTGAAGGAGACGTGGAAATAAAATCCGGACTTGGAGGAAGACACCTGGCTGCTGCTTCCATAACTAAAAATACTAAGGCTATAGCTGTTGTAGTTTCTGAAAGCGGTGGAAACGTGACGGTTTGGAAGGACGGAAAGGTAATCCTTGAAATACCGGTTTCGATGATGTAAATGCCAAGGATAATTCTTTTTACGGGAAAAGGAGGAGTTGGGAAGACTACTATCGCTTCAGCTACTGCGTTCTTAGCAAGCGATCTTGGATACAAAACTCTTGTGATTTCTTCCGATCCAGCCCACAGCCTTTCTGATGCTTTCGAAGTGGAGTTAGGACATAAACCAACGAAAATAGAGGAGAGGCTCTACGGAATGGAGGTAAACGTTCAGAAGGAACTTGAAGAACATTGGGATACGATAAAAAAGTACTTATCGCTATTCTTCAAAAGCCAGGGAATAGATGATGTTTTAGCCGAAGAGCTTGCCATATTTCCCGGATTTGATGAACTTGCAAGCCTTCTGCACCTCATAGAGTTCCACGAAAGTTCAGATTTCGATTTAATCGTTCTTGATTGCGCTCCAACGGGAGAAACTTTAAGGCTCTTAAGCGTTCCGGAAATGGCAAAATGGTACATGAACAGGTTTTTTGGTATAGAAAAGAAGCTTTTGAAGATAGTAAGACCGATAGCGGAGCCGATAATCGATGTTCCTCTTCCAGATGACAACGTTCTCGATAAGGTGCAGGAGCTTTACGTAAAAATAGGTAAAGTTAAAAGCGTCCTCGAAAGTGAGAATACGACGATTAGAATCGTTATGAACCCAGAAAAAATGGTTATAAAGGAGAGCGAGAGAGCTTTCACTTACTTAAACCTCTTCGGCTACAGAGTCGATGCGGTCATCGTAAACAAACTATTCCCAGAAAAAGACGAAGAATTCGTAAGGAGCTGGAGAAGAATTCAGGAAAAGTACATGGAGGAGATAAGGGAAAAGTTCAACCTGCCTATTTTAAAAGCCTACTACAGAGAAAGAGAAGTTGTCGGAAAAGATCTATTAGAGTTCGCCAGAGAAATTTACGGAGGGAGGGATCCGACAGAGATTTTCGCAAGAGAGCAACCGATGAAAATTTACAGCGAAGATGGTTACATGGTTCTGGCTGTGAAAGTTCCCTTCGCCAAGAGGGAGGAACTAAAGCTCTTAAAAAGAGGAGACGAACTGATCGTTTTGCTCGGTCAATGGAAGAGGTACATTTACCTTCCCCAAAGCTTGGCTTACAGGGAAGTAAGCAAGGCAAAGCTTGAAGGGGGAGAACTAAAAGTCTACTTCAGTTAGTTTTTTATCCTCCTTTGTCGGAACTAATTTCATGAAGGAAGTTAAGATAAAAGTACCCGAACCGAAGGACTTCGTTTCGGAAAAAGCATTGTTACACTTCATGAACGCTTACAGAGAGTTTCTCCTCGGAATTAAGGAGCTGGTAGATTTCGCTATAGAGAAGGCAATCGAAGTTGAAAAGAAGGGAGAAGTTAAAAAGATCGAGATAGAATGATCGAAATCATTATTTTTTCAATTTCTCCGACCTTCTTTCTCCTCTGGTACTTCTACCACAAAGACAGGATAGAGCCTGAACCGAAAATTTACGTTTTAGCCGTCTTTTTGTTAGGTGCAACGGTTTCACCGCTGATATCTACAATTCTCTCCCTTCCCTTCGCTTTTTCTCCCTACACACCGGTTTTCATAGCACCGATTTTTGAGGAGGCTTCAAAACTTTTAGCTGCATATGTCCCCTACAAAAGAAAACAGATGGACGGAGTGATGGACGGAGTCGTTTACGGAGTTGCAGCGGGTTTGGGATTCGCTACAACGGAGAACATAATTTACGGTCTGAGTTTCGGTGAAAACGTTGTTTTTCTGAGGGCAATTTTCACTCCGATAGCCCACGCCACATTTACCGCCGTTTCAGCGGTTGGCTTGGGGTTAATGGCGGAGAAGAAAGTCAATACCGTTCTTCCGTTCTTAGTGACCGCAATAGTTCTACACTCCATCTGGAACTTCTTTGCTCTGATATACTTCCCCTTCAATGCTGTCCTTTTAGTTCTTAACATTCTGCTCCTCAGAAAGCTCGTGGAGATCGGTTTGAGGGAAGATATAGAAAAGATGAAATACTACCTGTCAAGGTAAAAAGTTTTATTCAAGCCTAAAAAATTCTGAGCATGGACGTGAAGATTGGATTGGAAGTGCATGTTCAGCTGAATAAATTGAAGACCAAGCTCTTTTGCTCATGCTCACTCGATTACCATAGGGATGAGCCAAACACTCACGTTTGCCCCGTTTGTCTCGGATTGCCGGGGGCTATGCCAGTTTTGAATGAAGAAGCCGTGAAGGCTGCAATAAAAGTTGCCTTGGCTTTAAATGCGGAAATTCAGCCAGTTACGATATTCGACAGAAAGAACTACTTCTACCCCGATCTTCCCAAGGGTTTCCAGATAAGCCAGTACGACATGCCCCTCGCCAAAGGAGGATACGTAATGATAGAAACTGAAAACGGAGAGAAGAGAATAGACCTCAAGAGAATACACATGGAAGAAGACCCGGGCAAGCTCGTTTACAAGGGGAGCATAACCACAGCAAAATACAGCCTGATAGACTACAACAGAAGCGGAGCTCCCTTGCTTGAGATAGTTACCGAGCCTGTGATTAGCTCCCCTAAAGAGGCGAGGCTTTTCCTCAACAAGCTGAGGATTATTCTGGAGTACTTAGACGTTTTCGACAGCGAGCTTGAGGGGGCGATGAGAGTTGACGCAAACATAAGCATAGCCGGAGGAGGAAGGGTGGAGATAAAGAACATCTCAAGCTTCAAAGGGGTAGAAAAAGCTCTTACCTACGAGATCACGAGGCAAAAGAATTTGCTGAAGAGGGGAATGAAGGTCGAAAGAGAGACGAGACACTTCGATGATGCAAACAACATAACAGTTTCCCTCAGAAGCAAAGAGGAAGAGCAAGACTACAGATACTTTCCAGAGCCAGATCTCGTTCCCGTCTATACGTCAGAATTTATCGAAATAGCTAAGGCAGAGCTTCCAGAGATGCCGGAAGAGAAAAGGGAAAGGCTTATGAAAGAATACGGAATAAGCTTGGAAAAGGCAAAAATCCTCGTCCTCGATCCTAAAATGGCTGATTACTTTGAGATAGTTGCTAAAGAAATTGATCCAAAGGTTGCTGCAAGCTGGATCGTCGACGTCTTTAGAGGTGAGCTGAACTACAGAAGCATGAGTTTCAGGGAAGCTTTCAACATTTTCAAGCCAGAAGAGTTCATAAAACTTCTAAAACTCTTCCTTGAGGAAAGAATAACGGAAAAAGGAGTCGTGGAGGTTATAAGGAAAAAACTCGACGAGGGAGGAGACGTGGAAAAAATAATTGAGAGAGAAAAGCTCTATGCCATTCCGAAATCCGAAATTGTGAGGCTATGTAAAGAAGCGATAGAAAAGAATCCCAAAGCTGTTGAAGACTACAAGTCCGGGAAAAAGCAAGCAGCGAATTTCTTAGTCGGATACGTAATGAAAGCAACGAGGGGGAGAGCTGATCCGGCTGAAACCGCGAAAATCATAAAAGAAATGCTCGAAAATCTTACGTAACAGCTTTTTCCTTATTGGAGAGAAACTTCTCTATCTTTTCTATCAACTCCTTCTTTTTTATCGGCTTCTCTATTATGTCAAGAGCACCAGCTTTAAGCATCTCCTCCCCTTTGTGGGGAGCGTAGGCGGTAATAGCTAACACAATAGCGTTGGGATCCATGGACTTTATAATCTTCGTCGCCGTAATACCGTCCATTTTCGGCATGAGGATGTCCATCAAGACTATGTCCGGTTTATACCTTTTGTACAGCTCAACCGCCTCCTCTCCGTTAGTTGCGGTTATGACTTCATAGTTCTTTGAAAGCATCATCTTCAAAAGTTCAAGCAAAACAAGATCATCGTCAACTATCAGCACCTTCCTCATTAACACACCTCCATTTTTCACGATAGTGATAGTGATGTTGGAAAGTACTTAATTTTTTCGGTAAATTAAAGTAAAAATTTATTTAAACGTTAAATTTTTAGGTCATGATGTTTGCAAACGATAATTACCATGAGAATAGTAAGTTTTAATAGGTTGCAGTTGCGAAGTTAAAATTGGATGCTCAAACTGAAGCTTCGAAGGAAGGAGAAGGTCGAAAGGGAGAAAGAAGCGCTTCCGGAAGTTGACGAAATCCCCATAGATGTAAACTTTCCCGAAGGTTATGAGGTCGTGGAGGATTACTGGATAGAAGAGCCTTACTCCAAAATTTTCATTTTATTTGATCCAAAAGAGGAGGAGTATTTATATTACGTCTCAACACCCGTTCTGAACGAGTATGAGAGATCGATATACTACGTAATCGAAGATTTAATTCCCGACTTCGTTTCCTCCGACACCGAGGATAAAGTTGGGTATTTGAGAGACGTTTTCGAGAAAATCTTAAAGGACATAGGGTTCAAACTTCCAGAGGTTTCGAAGGAGAAGATTTTTTACTACTTAAAATGCGACTTCATAGAATTCGGGCCGATTACTCCTTTGATGAGGGATCGTTTGCTTGAGGATATAAGTTGTAATGGGTATGGGAAGCCGATATTTGTTTATCACAGGAATTATCAGAATCTGCAGACGAACATAGTTTTTTCTGAAGATGAGCTCGACAGCTTCATAATTAAGCTTGCGCAGCAGTCCGGGAAGCATATAAGCATTGCCGAGCCGATGCTTGATGCGACTTTGCCAGATGGAAGCAGAATTCAAATGACATTGGGAAGAGAGGTCACCGACCACGGCTCAACATTCACAATCAGGAAGTTCAGAGACGTTCCTCTGACGCCAATAGATCTAATAGCCTGGAAAACCTTCAGCTTGGAGGAAATGGCATACCTCTGGCTCTGCATAGAAAACAAAAAGAACTTGATCTTCGCCGGAGGAACAGCAAGCGGAAAAACAACAAGCATGAACGCCATTAGCTTGTT
>NZ_WANY01000223.1:0-9645 GCF_015521575.1 Ferroglobus sp. | reverse complement strand
ATCGTTCTAAGCAATGCTGATGCTGTTGCTGTTCCTTCGAACTTCTTTAAAAAATATCTTACAAATCTGGGAGTTTCAAGTAGAATTTTCGTGATTCCCAATGCAGTGAACACCGAAGTGTTCAGAAAGAAAGACGATGAAAGAAAAGACGAAACCAAAGGAATTTTCGTTGGATGGTTGGATCCGATAAAGGGTATCGACAAGTTGTTGGAAGCAGTTAAAAATCTGCCTTCAAATCCGGGAGGTTTCTCTCTCCTTTTGGTTGGAAGCGGACCTCTCTTCGACTACTACAAGAAGTTGAGCGGGAAGTACGGATTAACTGATTGTGTTCACTTTCTTGGATCGAAAAGGAGAGATGAAGTTTCAAAGCTCTTGCAGGAGAGCGATTTTCTCATTCTGCCAAGTTTGTGGGAAGTATTCGGAGTTGTTGTGATAGAAGCAATGGCTTGCGGAAAGCCGGTGATAGTGAGTGACAAAGGGCAGAGAGAGATAGTCGTGAGGAAAACCGGGATAGTTGTGGATGTGAACGATGGGAAATCCTTGATGGAAGCTATAAAATGGATGATAGAAAACCACAGAAAGTTTCCGAGCAACTTTATAAGGAATTACGCCGTAAGAAAGTTTTCTTTTCCAAAAATCGGTAAGATGTATTCCGATCTTTATCGGAAGGTCATTTCCGGGGAAGTATAATGCAGAAAAAAGTAATGATATACGATGCAGCAGATTCACCAGCCTTACCGATAGCCAGGTCTTTGGGAAGAAGAGGCGTTGAAATTCGCTTGGCTTCAAGTAAAGAGAGAGCTTCGGCATTCCATTCTAAATTTTCCTCGAAAAATTATCTTGTGAGGAACTACCGGGAGGCTCTGGAAGTTGCCGTAGATGAGGGTTGTGAGCTTTTTATCCCACTGCTTTCCGAAAAAGAGCTCGTTGAAGTTGCTAAAATGAAATCAAACGAAATAAAAATAGCCTGCGGAGATTACGAAGCTGTTGAAACCTTGATTGATAAGAGAAAAATCACTGAAATCGCTCAAGATATTGGTATTCCAGTTCCTGAAACATTTTTCCCGAAAACTGAGGAGGACATTTTTGAATTTGCAAAATCCGGAGAATTCATTTTAAAATTGAGGGTCGGTAGTGGAGGGAGGGGTGTTTACAGAATTAAGAATTTAGAAGAGTACTTCTCTCTTAAACGAAATTTAAAGTTCAATGAGGAAGATGTGCTTCTCCAGAAAGCTGTAAAAGGAAAGCAGCTGAGCGTTTCAGCGTTGTCTGATGCGTCCGGATTTATTGTCGCCTTTGTTTACGAGAGGTTGAGGTTTCATCCTCATCCCTTCGGACCGGCAACGTATCTCAAAAGCTCAAGAGACGATGAATGCCTGCTTTACTCGGAAAAGTTAGCGAGGAAAATTAAGTATTCGGGAATCGTAAACTTTGATTTCATCGTTGATGAGGTTGATAACAAACCAAAGCTGATCGACGTGAATCCAAGGTTTTGGGGAAGCGTCAACGCAGCAGCGGTATGCGGAATAGATTTTCCTTGGCTGCTCTATCAGTTTTACTTAGGCTCAGTTGATGAGTTCGCAGAAGAGTACGTTGAAGGAATCCATCTGAGAAGTGTTGTTGATGATTTAAAGTCTGTTGTAAGCATTCTCTCATCAAAAGATGAGTCGATAAGAAGCAAAGCTAAAGCTTTACTCGACTTCCTTAATTTTTTCAAGTATAAAGAGTTCATGTTAGATTTTTCGGATCCGCTTCCGAATCTTTACGAGATCCTTGGAATTTTGAGGAGGAGAATTTAACATGGCAGAATACGAGGTTGAAATTGTAGATAAAAGAGATGAGTGGAATGGATTGGTGGATAGAGCGGATTATACGACGATATTCCACGAATGGGATTGGCTGAAAGCAGTGGAAAAACACTCGAACACGAAGCTTTACCCTCTGGTTGTAAAAAAGAATTCAACTTCTGTAGCAATCTTCCCGGTTTTTGTAGGGAAAAAGCTCGGCTTAAGATTTGCTCTCTCGCCCCCTTCAAAGGCAATAATGGTTTACCTCGGGCCGGCTTTAATTTCCCACAGGGAAATGAAGCAGAGCAAAAAAGAAACTGCTTTGATTGAATCAATTAAAGCCGTGGATAATTTTCTTAAAAAACTTGAAGTTGACTACGTAAGAATAAGAACTCCGCCTTTTTTGATTGACTCACGACCATTCAGCTGGAGCGGGTATTCAGTATTTCCCCAGTATACGTACGTTTTGAACTTGGAAAAAGAACTTTCGAAAATCTGGGAGGACTTGGATAGATCCCTACGGAGGAGCATAGAGAAATCCAGGCAGAAGGGAGTGGATGTTAGAGAAGGCGGTTTTGAGGATCTGGAGTTCGTAAGGCTCAACATGAAGAAGAGATTTCAGGAAATGGGTGCTAAAGTTCCGGAAGATTACTACGAGAGCTACTTTAAAGAGCTTTTCGAGAAGTATTACCCCGAGAAAATGAGGATATTTGTGGCGGAGTACCTACAAGAGCTTGCTGGAGGAATTATTTTGCTTGTTCACAAGGATAGGGTGTCCTACTGGTTCGGTATGAGCAAGACAACGCTGAAGGGGGTTTATCCGAACGATGTTCTTCAGTGGGAAGCAATTAAGTGGAGCTGGGAAAGCGGATTCAGATATTACGAGGAAATAGATGCCGGAGACGATCCGAGGCTGAGACATTACAAGGCGAAGTTCAACCCGGAGTTGGTTCCTTGGTTTTCTACTTCAAAAAACCTATCTATGTTGGGGAAGGTGGGAAACACTGTTTACTTTTCCCTTAAAAAGTTAAAAGGCAGGTTTTAAGATGACTGGAAAATGGGAGCTAACGCGGGAGGAGCTTGCGGATTTTGTCTCTTCTTTGAGAGAGGAAAAAGAGATGTTTAGGACTCCTTTAGAAGATTTGGTGAAATCTGAGGTTATTCTCGTTGAAAGGGTGAATGGTGAAATAGCGGGAATTTGTGGAATCATTAAGGAGAGAGTATTTCCTCGCTTGTACTTGGTTGTTAGAAGAGATCACCAAGGTAGGGGTGTGGGGAAAAAACTACACTTGAGATTAAAAGAGTGCGTTGAGGAGAATTATTTCCTCGTGAAAGTTACAGTTCGAAAAAACAATAAAAAAGCTTTATCTCTATATAAGGATGTAGATTACAGAGTCGTCAGGGAAGACGATGGGTTTTACTACATGATCCGACTGACAAAATACGTGTTCTTCCAACCAATCATCGTTCTTTTGTTTAAACTCATTTGTAGACTCAGTTTTTTCGTTAAGTATCGTTTACGAACTTTCTGGAGGGGATAGATGAATACAGCAAAAAGGGTTGCCAAGAATACCCTTGTTATGGTTTTTGGAGAAATTAGTGCAAAAATCCTCACAGTTGGTTATACGATCCTCCTTGCGAGACACTTATTAGTTGAGGGTTTTGGAGTTCTCTCTTTTTTCCTCGCTTTAACGGGAATGCTCAGGTTGTTCACGGATATTGGCTTTTTTGAATTGACGATAAGAGAAGTTGCGAGGGACAAAACGGTTGCGAAAAAGTTCTTTTCAAACGTACTCCTGTTAAAGTCGATAACAGTGGTTGCAATTTTTGGAGCATTTTTCCTCTATCTATTTTTTGCAGATTATCCTCAAGAAGTGGAGCTTTTAGCTTGCCTGCTTGGTTTGGCTGTCGCCATAGACTCCTTAGCTTCGATATTTCGTTCGATCTTGCAAGGATTTGAGGAAATGCTCTACATCTCTTTAGGTAAAATTTTGAGAAGTGCTGTTTTACTTAGCGGGACTGTTGTTTTAATCATTTTTAATTTTGGCTTGGTGGAATTCGGAGTGTTGTATTTAATCGCAAATACAATCTCCTTCACGTTTCTCGTATCTGCACTCGTAAAAAAGGTAATGTTTGAAAAGATTTCCTTTGAATTCGATAAAAGATTCTGGAAAACTATTTTCAGAGAAGGCATTCCTTTCTGGGCTGCGACGGCTTTTGTCGTAATTCTGAACGATACAGACAAAATTATGCTGTACGCTATGGTCGGAGAGAGGGCAGTAGGGTTTTACAGCGCAGCCTACCGGATGGTTTTTGCGTTAAACTTCCTACCTCTGATGTTCATAGCAGCCCTCTACCCGGTCACATCGAGACTCTTCACTAAATCCGCAAACTCTCTCGTTAAAACGAGCGAAATTGCTTACAAATTCGTTTTGGTAATCGGGTTGTTTGTCGTAGTAATTTTAAGCGGTTTTTCTGAAATTATCGTCTCTACGATTTTTGGAAAAGAATTTTCCAGCTCCGCTGAACCTCTAAAAATCTTAGCTTGGTCTCAGCTTTTTTTGTATCTCAATGTTGTGTTGGGCAACCTTTTTAGATCAGCAGACATGCAGATAATTAAAACGTATCAGGTAGCAGCTGCAGCCACTCTGAACGTTTTCCTCAACTTCCTTTTAATTCCGATCTGGAGCTTCGTTGGAGCGAGCTTCGCAACACTCATGGCGAGATCTTTTTCATTTGTTTTCTTAGGTCTTGTAGCTATAAGACACTTCGACTTTTCCAGAGCTCTCCTTCTCCAGTCGATGGCGGTAGTTTTACTTTCGGCACTATTCGTTTACGCTTCTATCCTGAGTAAAAACTCGTTAATCCTTGTTGTGGGTTTGATAACGATTTTAGTTTTTCTCTACACCAAGATTTTCGATGATAGTGATAGGAGAATTCTGATAAAGCTGATTAAAATGGAGTGAGCTGAATGAAGAAAGTCGTTGTTGTGGGAATTGATGGGGGTAGCTGGAACGTCTTAAAGCCGATGTGCGATCGAAACGAACTGAAGGGGTTAAGGAAAATTATGGAAGACGGTTCTTGGGGGTTTTTGGAGTCAACTCTTCCTCCCTTAACGGCACCAGCCTGGGTGTCCTTTTACACGGGCAAAAATCCAGGAAAGCATGGTATTTTCGATTTCGTTAAACTGGAAAGTGGAAAGATGAAGCTAAATCGATCGAGGGATGTTAAAGGTAAAGCAATCTACGAACTTCTATCAGACTACGGAATTAGAAGCGTAATAATTGCCTTGCCTTTGTCTTTTCCACCAAAAATTGATTTTAACGGAATAATGGTTTCGGACTTTCTTTACCCTCAAAAGGAAGTTTATCCGAAAGGAAGCGTTGATTTATCCAACTACTTAGTTTCTTCAGATCCCAGCAAGATTGGTGAGGAGCTAATAAAAGATGTAATTGAAACAACCAGAAGCCAAGTAGAACTTGGGAAAAGATTATTTTCCGAGGAGGATTGGCAGTTCTTCTTCATTCTTTTCAGGGAAACAGACACGATCCTTCACAACTTTTGGGAGGAAATTAGTAGTGGCAGGAGTCATCTTTTGGAAGTGTTCAAGCTCGTTGATGAATTTTTAGAATGGATAATTGAGAGAATCGAAGATGATATGACCATTTTTGTCATTTCGGATCACGGTTTTTCAGATTACGAATACCTCGTGAGAATTAACAAAATTTTCCACGATAGCGGTCTTCTTGAGCCTAAGATAGTAAGGAAAGAAGAAGCTTCTCTTCTTGAAACTCATGTTAAATCTGCGTTTGGTACGAAAAAAGGAAGGATAAGGATTCCGAAAGTATTTTACAGGATGCTTATGTATCCTAAGGTATCTACGATTGTGAAAAAGATCTACAAACTTGTGTTTAAAGGAAAGGAAGTGAGCTATTTGATAAGGGTCGACTACGAGAAATCCAAAGCTTATGTTCTTACGCCGCTTTCCTCTACTATTTACTTAAAAGAAGATGGGGATTATGATAGGACGTTCCACGAGGTCTTGAAGCTCTTGAGCTCTCTCGAATACCAAGGGAAAAAAGTTGTTAAAAAAGTTTTTACAAAAAATGATGTTTACAATGGAGATCGCTTGAGCGAAGCTCCCGATTTCGTAGTTGTAACGAACGGTTTTATCCTCGATTCCGGCATTACTGGCGAAACATTTGAACGGTTCTCTCAAGGAGGTTATCACTCTCTCCAAGGTATTTTCGCTGCTTACGGAAAAAACATAAGGAGAGGTAAAGTTGATGCGAAAATTTACGATTTACTTCCAACGATCCTTCACGCCCTCGATTTACCAATTCCCGAAGATGTTGATGGGAGAGTGCTGGTAGAGATATTTGCTGAGAAAAAGGATGTGAGGCAGATTTCATCCGAGGAAAACGAGAAAATAAGAAAAGCGATATCTAAGCTTAAGAAGATCTGACGTGAATTTTTGCAGTCTTGCTGTTGGTGTTTAAGTATGCTTTTATTACGCTCTTCTGCTTTTCAATTTTGACGTTTTCTGCTGAGATTTTAAAATCCTCCGCTGGTAGCTTTATTAAAATCTTGGCTTCTGGCAAAACTTCTTTGGAGTGAATGTTAACGATAAAGTCCTCTGGATACTTTCCAGAGACGTTGACGCTGATTTTCCCCATCGCTACCAACTCTTCTCTTACTTTTTCGAGTTTAACAATTTCAAATCCGTTTTTGTTTAGAAAGTCTATTGTCCTCTGCAACTTTTTGAAACTGCCGTTATCGTAGAAAACTGAGTCTTCAACCTCCAAGATTACCACTTCATCGCTGCCAGCTACCCCACGAGCAATGTTTTCGACGACTCTCCATCCATCCTCTGAACTTTCTGCTGAGAGGGTTGGAGAAGAGATGGGTAAAAGCGTCACGTTAGTTTCTTTCCCTCTAATTACTGCAATTGTCGGGAATCTCTCCCCTTCGTCGAATAACGTTAGATACGGCGGAGACACGTATTTGTTGAAAACGTACTTCACACCAAACTCTTCGAATAGCTTTATAGATCTTAAATTAGCGTAGGGGTCGACAATAGCCTTTATTGGATAGAACTTAGATAAGTTCGGTAAGTTTTTATAGTACTCTTCCCTGATTGTGTCGTTTTTGATTTTCAAATACGCAGCCAACTGAAAGTTGTCTGAGGAGTAATTTTTCAGCTTTTGAATGTTTATCTGCTTGTATAAAGGAATTGAAAGTACAACTGGGTAATTCAGATTTTCTATCCTTTGCAGGATGCTGTCGTTTATATCTTCCTTAAATTTTACAATTAGAATCGCTGGCTTTTTCACGTGAGGGTGTAGATTTACGAAGCTTGAATTCTCTATTCGTATTTTAGCCTCATCTTCTTCTCCTACTGAAATCCACTGAGTTACGGTAACTTTCTCTCCTGGAAAAACTCTTGTTAAATCCTTTTTAACTGAAAAGTCTATTCTGCTGTACCCCTTATGCTTTGTTGAACCGGAGTAGGAGATCCTATCTGGTAGCGGGGAGGTTTTTTCGAAACTTAGGTAGATTCCCTTCTTCTGATCGTTGTAAATGAACACTTCTTTAAATTCAAGGTCTCTCAGCAAAACGTAATCCTCGTTGGGGTAGATTGTTCTGTTAAATCTTTCCCCACTCTCGCTTAACGTCGTAAAGTGAGTGTAGGGGGCGTAAAACCTCGTTGTAATTTTGATCGGAACCCTTACATTGTTGTAATCGTTAAACACTGTTATTTCCTTCTTTATCGCTTCGGGGTAGAAAGTGTATCTTACAATCAAGGTTGCCACTGGAATGTAATCTTTCGTAATTTCCCCCCTGTACTCCACAATGTTCTCTCCAAGAAGCACCCTCGAAAACTCGACTCCTTGAATTATCACCCCTTTAATCTTCCCGAGAATAACGTAGTCGAGCAGACTTCCTTCTTCAAGATAGTTTTCGGTTTTAGTCCCGAGATAGTCTATTTTTGGAGATGTTTTTCCTATCCTGATTTTGTAAGACTTGGTTTCCACGAGCAAGAAGTTTCCTGCATCTTTTATCGTCGGATGATCTTCGAATTGGATATGCGGATAGATGTCAGAAAGAACGAGTTTTTCCTCTATAAACCGGGCTATTGCGAACTCCTTGCTTGAAAGAATTTTATCGTAACTCTCGCTATCAAACAGATTTATCTCCTCCCAGCTTGTTTTTAACCCTTTTAGAGTTTTGCTGGAGACTACCAGGTACTTTGCACCGAAAGAGCTTGATAAGTCCTTGGCAGCATCGGTGTCTCCTTCAACAACTGCTTTTGAATAATCTATCAGGTACCTCCTCATCTCCTTTCCTGCTGGAATCCACACAGCTGAGGGAGGAATTTTGTTGGCGTAGACGCTTACCCTATGCCCGTAGCCGATTTCTCCTACCCCTTCCTTTTCTGAGCCAACGTTTCTCAGCCACTCCAGTCCGAACTTGTCCTCTGGAGGAATGCTTATCTTTGGATGGTAGTAAGCGTTTCCGAAGACGGAAACTATGCCGAAGCTAATGAAGATTGAAAAAAATGCGAGGAATAAAGCGGTATTTCTAATCTTTTCGTTCGAAATTTTTTCCTTAATCGTTTCAACTACCTGTAGGAAACCGAGGGTCGAGAGAATGGGTACGATGAGGAAAAGATACTGAATCTCTCTTAACCCCCTTTCTCCGGTTATCATTGCTGAAGGTAGAACTATTATTAGCAGCGGTATCAGTATGCTCGCCACTTTTTTGTCGATTCTCTTTAAGCTCAGAAGGGATAAGAGTGTTTGAAGCGGTCCAATCCAGAAAGGCAGAAACACTGGACTTTTTGGTACAGTTGCAAAGGTTATTGCGAAGGAAAACATCCTCTTGTCTTTAACGAAAGATGAAACCTTTGTTGCAAGGATCGAGAGGAAGTAGAGAGCGATTATCGCGTAAAATACGTTAATAAGTGAGTGTTCGCTAAACAAACCCTCGTAAATCGCATCACCTATCGCTCTGAAAATACCTAATCCAGTCGTTTCTGCAATTTTATCCGAAATTTTGAGAATAAACAGTGCTTTGGTGCCGAACTGGGGTTTGATTTCTGGGAATAATCTCATAAATGAAACATAAGAGAGGAGCATTGCCGAAAACGGGAGTAATGCCTTCGAGACTCTGTTGTAAATTATAGAGTAAACGATTATGTATGCTGGGAGGAACGAGAAGATGAATAGATATGTGCCTGCGTGGAAAATCGGTAGCAGGCTTAGGAGAATCGTCATCATCAGCAAACTCTTTGCATCATCACGTAGAAGAAGAGTGAAAGTTAGAATTATAAAAGGAAACATGAAAGAGTCCGTTTCAAAGTTTAGTATCCCGATCGTTATCACCGGCATGCTGAGCATAAAGAGTACTGAAAAAGCGTGGATCTTAGGTTCTTTCTCCGGAATCAGTTCTTTCGAGTACAGATAATAAAGGAGCGAAGAGAGTATGAGAAGTATCAATGGTTGTAAAATTGAGAGGGAAAAAGCGTCGATCGAAGAAATTTTCATCACAAGCGAGCTGAAGAGTCTAAATCCAAAGGGGTAGCTCGTTTTAGTGAAGTAATCGTTTTGGAGTTTGTTGTAGAATTCTTCAAGAGAGTTAGTTTCGTAGAAGATTCTCGTGTAGAAAATGTGTGCGTAGGAATCTGTTCCATGAGGTATGTAGAAAAATATTGTCGGAGCGATGAAGCCTACGAAGACTAAAAGTGCTAAAACGACGATAAACGGGTCTACGTTCAAACTTTTTAGGTTTAAATTTAAAATTTTTTTTATATTATTGATTTCCATGTGTACGAACCTCGGTTAACCTTAATAGCTGT
>NZ_WANY01000222.1:0-3185 GCF_015521575.1 Ferroglobus sp. | reverse complement strand
GAAGCTTTCGTTTTGGCAATGATTTTGGTCATAGCATTCCTTCTTTATCCGATAAGGAACAAGGAGAAGTACCTCAAAAAAGTTCAGCTCTACGACTACTTTTTAATAGCCCTGAGTCTTTTGAGCATGTTTTACATGTTCATAAGATTTCCGGAGTACACTCAATTTTACGATGTAAAATTCTACGACATTGTATTTGGCCTAATCGCCATAGCCGTTGTCCTTGAAGCTACAAGAAGAACAGTGGGCTGGATTCTTCCGGCTATAGTCATCGTTTTCTTAGCTTACGGAATTCAGGATACGAGATTCAACTGGAATAGGTTCGTTCAGTATCTATATTTGGATCAGGGTATTTTCGGAATACCCTTCTACGTTATGACCATTTACGTTTTCGCTTTCGTCTTCTTCGGAGCTTTTCTTTTGAGAATTGGTGTGAGCGATTACGTAACAAAATTCATGATCTCTTTATTCGGTCCGAGGCAAGGAGGCCCAGCGAAAGCGGCAGTCGTTTCAAGCGGCTTGATGGGAACTGTCAGCGGAAGCTCCGTCGCAAACGTTCTGACAACCGGCACTTTTACAATACCTCTGATGAAAAAAGCCGGTTATCCTCCTGAAACGGCTGGAGCGGTCGAACCAGTAGCCTCTACTGGAGGACAGCTAATGCCGCCGATAATGGGTGCTGCTGCCTTCATAATGGCTCAGTTTCTTGGAATTCCCTACAACAAGCTGATAATTGCCGCAGTTTTACCGGCTTTGATTTACTACGCTGGTGTTTACATCTTCATCGACCTTGAGACGAAAAGACTCGGTTTGAAGGGGTTACCGAAAGAGTACTTCACACCGCTCAATTACTTTTTAAGAAAAATATACATCCTCCTTCCGATAGGAGTTATTACGCTCGCTCTCGTGTGGGGCATAGCTCCTCACATAGCTGCCATCTCATCCCTCGGAATTGCGATTTGGGTGGCTTGGATTTCCAAAGATGAAATCCCCGGAGACGAGAGAATTTACGTCGCTTTTATCCTCCTTACAACGATTTTGATGTTCTCTGGAAGAGAGCTATCGTTTATCTCCGCTCCCTCTCTAATTTTCCTTGCCTTTCTTCTTTTATTCCTCGCTTTTCTAAAGAAAGTCGAGTTTAACGAGAAATTTTACATAAGCCTTCTCTTCATTCTCTTCGCAGCATTCTGCAAGTTCCTCGGAATAAGAAAGGAAGAAATCCTCCTTATGAGCGGAGTTTTGGGGATAATTTTCTCCCTTGTAGTCGGGAGAATTTCGAAAAGCGAGGAAGGAAAGAAAATGTTCTCCGCCACCTACGATTCGATGATCGATGCTGGAAAAACAAGCACGAGTGTGATGCTTGCAGCCGCTTCAGCGGGATTAATTCAGGGAGTTTTGACGATGACGGGATTAGTTACGAGCCTCGGCTACAAGCTTATCGATCTAACCGGCGGCTATCTGGCTTTGCTTCTTGTTATGGCTATGGTTTTCAGCCTCATCCTCGGAATGGGCGTTCCCACAACAGCCAACTACGTCATAACGTCCCTTGTAGCAGCTCCGGCTGTTTTCAACGCCGTGGCTGGGAACAGCATATACGAAGCCTTCGTTCCCGGAACGACAACAGCCACGGCTTTGCTTGCAGCCCACTTCTTCGTCTTCTACTTCGGAATACTCGCAGATCTAACCCCGCCAGTCGCTTTAGCAGCTTACGCTGGATCTGCTTTAGCTAAAAGCGATTTTTGGAAAACCGCAAGGAATTCGGTAAAGTACGCTTTAGCCGGCTACATCGGGCCCTACATCTATTTCACCCATCCGGAGATGTTTCTCATAACAGTTCAGAGCTGGGATCTGTATACGGTGGCGAAGCTCCTCTACTACTTCTTCGCAAGCGTTTTCGTCATGTATTTGATCGCTGTGGCAATAACCGGCTACTTTGGAAAGCCGTTGAGGAGAGAGGTTAAAGCTACTTTGCTTATACTCGGTTTAGCTGGAGCTACTTTGCATTACCTGCCCATTCTTCTTGGTATCGTGGCTTTGCTCGGCTTAAAAGCGTACAACAGAAGGGTGAGAGGTGATGTCGTTGAGGAGTTTTGAAATTTACGAAAAAGCTTCGAAGATTATTCCGAAGGCTGCCCAAACAGGTTTGAGGGCTGAAACGCACTACCCTCAGCCGTTTATTCCGGAAAAGGCTTTCGGATGCAAAATTGTCGACGTGGACGGAAAAGTTTACACCGACTATCATTTAGCCTTCGGTCCGATACTGCTCGGACACAACCATCCTGAAGTGAATGAGGCTGTGAAGGAGCAAATTGAAGAGGGTGTTTTGTTTGGAGCCGGTGTTTGCGAGCTTGAGGTGGAGGTTGCTGAAAAGCTTGTGGAATTGATTCCATCAGCTGAGATGGTTACCTTTGTTAATTCCGGCACGGAAGCTACGTATCATGCGATAAGGCTGTCGAGAGCTTACACAGAAAGAGAGAAGATAATCAAGTTCGAAGGCTGCTACCACGGCTGGCACGACTACGTGGCTTTCAACGTTAATCCGCCCAAAGAGAAAATGGGAAGAATTTACCCCCAATCGAAAGGCATACTGAAAGCTGCTTACGAAACTACAATCGTCCTGCCCTTCAACGATAAGGAAGCTTTTGAGGAGTACATGGCAGAACACGGAGAGGAAATTGCCGGAGTCATACTCGAACCGATTCCCCACAGCGTAGGGGCGATAATTCCGAAGAAAGATTTTCTGAAGAGCTTAAGAAGGGAGACTAAAAGTTACGGATCCGTTTTAATCTTCGACGAGATAATAACCGCCTTCAGACACAACATCCACGGGGTTCAGGAAGAATTCGGAGTAATCCCGGATTTAACCACGATAGGAAAATCGATGGGAAACGGGTATCCGGTGGCGGCGATAGTCGGAAAGGAGGAGATAATGTCGCTTGTGCATAATGGGGTTCTCGTTTCTGGAACGTACAGCGGTCACCCAGCGTCCCTTGCGGCTGTGAAGAAGACAATAGAAGTCCTCGAAAGGGAAAAAGTTGTGGAGTACATCTCCAAGCTTGGGGAAGAGTACAGAAAAGCTGTTAAGGATGTCATAGAAGATACGGAGACAAAAGCGAGGGTTGTTGGATACAAATCCATCTTCGCAATTCAATTTGCCGAAGGAGATGTAGTGGATTACTCTTCAG
>NZ_WANY01000221.1:0-3961 GCF_015521575.1 Ferroglobus sp. | reverse complement strand
TTACCTTGGCGTTTAAAGATTCGGACAGCTCCCTAACTCTTTTCTCGTCCTCCTTCCGATTCTCCCTCGCTCTAAAGACCTTTTCGGCGTAGAGGATCAAATCCGCATCTATGTGTTTCGTGTAAGCGTACACTTCATATCCAGCCTTCCTCGCCGATTCGACGACGTTTCTGACGTTGCTCCCAACTACGAGGAACCTTTTATTTTCTTCGATATGACATCTTCCTCCTCGCTTCTGTAAACTTCTTTTACGCTTCCCTCTCCAGAAACATCCAAACCTCTGAATACAACTGCGGGAGTTGCAGAGTCCCCTTCTCCCATTAGAAGATTTGCGAAAGCTGCGAGTTCATCAACGACACACTCCACGGTAACTTCGAGAACGTTTCCGTAAAGATCTCGCTTTCCTCTCCAGTCCCTTAGAACCTCCACTCCAGAAGAACCTATGGCAAACCCGACGACGCCTTTCCTGAAGCACCTTCCGTTGGTGTCGGTGATGATAACACCCACATTTCTCCCCGTAAGCTCCGCTATCCTTTTCCTTATTTTTTCCGCACTTTCATCCGGATTAATCGGAGGAAGTAGGAGAAGACCTTTTTCAACGTTGCTTTGATCTATTCCGGCGTTAACGCAAACGTTCCCGAACTTAGCTTTAACGAGAAGGAAGGGATAATCGATTAAAACTTCCTCGCTCTCTTCAAGAACCGCCTGAACGAACCTCGGATCTTTACCGATTTTTTCAGCAATTTTCAAAGCTTCTTTGGTCGGCCTGTAATCTTCAAGCCTTCTAACCCTCCCTTCAGCCTTCGAAACTATAGTTGAGCAAATTGCCAAGACATCTCCATTTTCAAATTTAAAGAGCTTCGAAATTATCTCTCCTATGTCGTCCCCCTTTTTAATCTCGGGAATTTCTTTTATTACGTGAACTTCGATCATCTTGACAAGACTTCAAAGAGGAGATTTACCACGTCATCCTTCTCGGGCATTATCTGCCCAGCCCCCTGAGCGAGATCCTTTCTACCACCGCCGCTCCCCTTTACGAGTTTTCCTATCTCCCTCATTAACTCCCTCGCATCGACTTTTTCATGTCCGCTGAAAGTGACGATTCTCACTCCCTCTTTTCCGCTGAGGAGAACTCCGACGAAGCCCATCTCAGCCAGTTTCTGACCGAGCTTGGCTAAGGTTTTTATGTCCTCGTCGATTCTTTCAACAACTATTTTTATCCCGTCGAATTCCTCGTAATTTTCCGCTATTTTCTCAGCTTTCAGCTTCGCAATTTCTTCCTTCAGTTTCTCTATCTCCTTCTTCTGATCTTTCCACTCCTCGAAGAACCTTTCAACTGTTTTCGGAAGAATTGAAGGTTCTACTCTCAGAATCGAACTCGCCTCTTTAAGCAAAGACTCCTGCTTCGCCACGTGCTCCAAAGCCGCCTCTCCAGCAGCGTATTCAAACCTTATGACTCCGTCCTGAATAGATTCAACTTTCAGAATCTTGAACATTCCGATTTCTCCAGTGCTTTCAACGTGAGTGCCTCCACAAGCCTGAACGTCATCCCCAGCCTGAACAACCCTTATAACCTTCCCAGGCGGGACTCCACCCTGATACAGCCTGAATCCAAATTTCTTCTCCGCTTCATTTCTCTCCATGAACATCCATTTCACAGGTTTGTTTGCCATTATTTCCCTGTTCACCTCCCTCTCAATCTCTCGTATCTCCTCATCGCTCAACCTCTTGTAGTGGGTTACATCGAGCCTCGCCTTATCTTTCTCCTTTCTTGCTCCGGCCTGCCAGACGTGTTTTCCAAGCTTCTTCTGGAGAACGTTAAGAAGGAGATGCGTGGCTGTGTGGTGTCTCATATGTCTGAGCCTCGTTTCTTCGTCTATCAACCCCTTTACCTTGTCCCCAACTTCAAGCTCTCCGTCAACTTTGTGAATAACCACTCCATCTTCCTCGAAAACGTCCACAACTCTAACCTTTTTGTCTTTCGTAATGAGATAACCAACATCGTTGTCCTGTCCACCACTTTCCGGATAGAAGGCAGTTTTGTTTAAAATCACGAGATCTCCTTCAACCCCTATTACCTCGGCTTCGAATTCAAGTAGTTTCGAATTGTAGTAAAGCTTTTCAGTTTCCGGATAATCCCTCTTCAATACCTTCGGCTTCTCCTTCTTCTCAGCCTTAGAGTGCCTCGAAGCAAGCTCAGCGTACAGATCCTCAACTTCCTCGACCTCAGCTCCTTCCTTTTCCGCTATGCCGATCACGATTTCCGGAGGAATTCCGTGGGAATCGTAAAATTCGATTAAGTCCTCCTTCGTTACTCTCTTCTTCCTCTTCACTGTTCTTTCAACCATCGACTTTCCTCTCTCTATTGTCCTTCTGTACTTCTCCGTTTCAAGTTCAAGAATTTCGTGAATCGTGTCGAGATCTACTTCAAATTCGAAGGCTTTTAGGATCTTCCTGTGAAGCTCTACCAGGTCGAAGAGAGTTAGTGTAAAGCCGATGTCGTCAGCTAACCTCAAACTCCTCCTGATCATTAATCTCGCCAAGTATCCAGCTCCGGCGTTAGAGGGAACTAAACCGTCTCCAAGCATGAAAAGAATAGCTCTCGTGTGATCGGCTAAAGCGTAGGCGTTTTCCATTGGAGATATGATCCTGTCAAGCTCTTCAACGCTCATTCCGAATTTGTCGGCAATGCTCTTCCTTAATTTCAAAAGCTCCTCTCCTCTGAGCGAACTCATGACTCCAGCAAGCTTCGAGCTTTCGGCTAAGAGCTTCTTCATGTCCTCATCTTTCCTGCTGAACTCTATGCTGCTGTTCTCAACGATTCTATCAACTACCTCTGGAAATATGGCGTCGTAAACAGTCGGAGTACCTTGAGACGCCCAAACAAATCGCTCAAGTCCGTAGCCAGTGTCGACGATGTAGTTGTCCATTCTTCTGTATTTCTCCCCCTTTATCTCTATATCCCCCTCAGGATGCAATTCAAGATTCATGAAGACCAACGTTGCGACTTCCAATCCGCCCACGATAGCTTCCAAGCAAGGTCCGGCATTTCCTCCCCCAGCCCAAGGCTCTTCTTTATACACTATCTCCTCCTTTCTTACTCCGAGCTCGTTTAAAAGTTCCGTGCAGTAAGCTACTGTCTCGTTCTTCCAGTAAACCTCCTTTCCGGGATAATTGAAAGCGTGATGAGCCATCATTTCGAAAAGCGTGAGATGCCTACCAGTTCTTCCAATACTGTCAAGATCTTCCATCCTTATGCACGGCTGGGATATCGTGAGGGGATTAGCCGGAGGAGGGACCAAGCCAGAGGTTACAAAAGGTTGAAAGTCGGCTATACTTGCTATGGTCAAGTATATGTCGTCCCTCCACCTTGCGACAACCGGATACCTCTCAATTCTTTCGTGTCCTCTTTTTTCAAAGAACGAGAGGTAGTACTCTCTCATCTCGTCGAGGCTCATTTTTTTCTTGAAAATTGGATTACCTATGAACGTGTAACTTCCACAAGGTGGATCACCACAAATTTCCCTGCTCTCATCAGCAGTCCAGAAATACTTGCCGCATGAAGGACACTTCTTTCTGACGAATCCGTTCTCCTTGAGGAACGTTATGTCCAAATACTCCCTCTCCAAGCTCATCGGATTTTTAAATTTCCGCAAAAAATATAACAGTTTCGTAACAACAGCAGCGACCCGTAATTTTTACTTCTCGAGAAATATTTTCAACCGATTTTTATGATGTCCAAAGGAACGATAAGGAAGCTAAATTCTTTATCCTCTCTGAGTTGCATCCTGCCTCGTACAGCCTCTGGAAGCGGGTAAAGATGACGAACGTAACGATCATCGAAGCCCAATGAATGAAAATATCTTCGGAGAACTTGGACATAGATTTCGAGCATGAGAAATGTGGGGAAAGTGGCAAAGTTAATAAATCTTAATAGATTTTAAGCATCTGCATTATCTCA
>NZ_WANY01000220.1:0-2523 GCF_015521575.1 Ferroglobus sp. | reverse complement strand
TCTTAATTTCTTCCGGAAGTTTTTCGACTTCCAGCTTTTCGGACAAGCCAGCATCTCTCACTTCAAAAATTTTTATCCTCTTGTTAGCCGGCGAGCTGTAATCGCCGAAAGCCGGCATATCTTCGATTACGTAAAAAAATAGTCCAGCAAGCAGAACTACTGTGAATGCACCAATTACAACTTTTACCTTCTTTCTTTTCCCGGTATCGTACCTCTGAAGCTTTGTTAGGCTTGCCACCATCAGTGCTGTGGAAGCACCGGCTCCGATAGCAGCCTCGGTAAAACCAACGTCGACAGCGTTCATCTGAACGTAAATGCAAGCCATGACGAAGGTGTACGTGCCAAGAATCGCTATCGACGCTAACAAATCCCTCACGAATAAAGCGGCGATGGCGGAAACTACGAGGAAGATTATTAGAGCTATGTCAAGCGGAACTATCATGCCGACCCTCCATGAAAACGTAAGCGAGTTTTTTCTGCATCGTCTGATCCACAACCAGCGGCTTGGCGAGCTTTCTGTCTATGGCGTGGACTACGAATTTTCCTTTCTCCGGCTCGACCATTATGGTTATCGTTCCGGGAGTTAGCGTTATCGAGTTAGCCATGAAAGTTAGAGCGAGATCACTCCTTAACGGAGTTTCAAATTCTACAACTACCGGATCTAAGGGCATTTTTGGATGCAAAGCTCTGTAAGCAACGTCAAGGTTGGCTAAAACGATCTGCCAGAGTTCCCAAGCTACATAGGGTATTGCCCTCAAGAACTTGACGTACCATTTCTTACTCAAATCGAAAATTACTCTCCTTGAGAGGTACGTCGTTAGGGCAGCGGCGGCAATTCCCTGAGAGATGTGTATAGCATCGAATTTTCCGGGGGTGTCTGGATAAAGCTGCCAGGCTGAAAGGAGGATCCAGAATAGGAACATTACGATGAACGTCAGAATGTAGGAGAGTTTTTTACCCATTCTCCTCCCTCCTCCACATTTTCACTCCGGTAACGTAAGCGGCTTTGATCAGCGCATGCGTACCGACGGGATTCGCGAGGAGGATGAAGAATGAAAGGAAGAATAGCTTAATCGTTAAAAAGGAAAGTCCCTGGTAAATCATAAATCCGAGTATTATTAGAACTTCTCCGAGGGTGTCGCATTTTCCAGCAGCATGAAGCCTTGTGTAGAAGTCCGGGAATCGAATGATTCCTATTGCTCCCGAGATCATGAAAAAGCATCCTGCGAACATGAAAATTGCTGAAATTACGTGTAGGGCTTCCATAATTCTCCCCTCTCGATGTATTTGGCGACGATTAAAGTTCCGACGAAGTTCAGCATCGCGTAAGTTAACGGAATGTCGACGAAAATCGGTCTTTCGAAGAGGTAGCCTATTACGACAAGCAGAACAACGACTTTCGTTCCTATAACACTTGTAGCCATAACTCTATCCAAAGTCGTTGGACCTTTTATGACCCTGTACATTGTCATCAAAATCGAGATTGTAATCAAAATACCTACAGCCAGAAAAACATCAGTGATCTCCATATGTGGTTTTAGCATTGAGAACAGCATAAATAAATTACTGAAAATCGTAAAAACGAGTAAAGTTTTTAATTTTCAATCACAACGAAGCTGGTATGAAGCATGTGCTATCGATCACCGATTTGAGGAAGGAGGAAATTATTGAAATTCTCGATTTAGCTGACAAGCTCAAAGAAGAAAGGAGAAAGGGGATTTTTAAAGAGTATTTGAAGAATAAAACTCTCGGGATGATATTCGAATTGCCTTCCACGAGAACGAGAGTCAGCTTCGAGGTGGCGATGAACGATTGTAGAGGCTACGCAATATACATGAACTGGAACGACCTTCAGCTTGGGAGGGGGGAAAGCATTACTGATACAGCCAGAACGTTATCAAGGTACGTTCATGCAGTTATGATGAGGGTTAGAAACCACGAAACCCTTCTGGAGTTTGCAAAGTTCAGCTCAGTTCCGGTGATAAACGGATTGAGCAATCTTGAGCACCCTTGCCAGATTCTTGCAGACTTGCAAACAATTAGAGAGGTGAAGGGGAGTTTAGACGTGAAGGTGGCGTGGGTTGGAGATGGCAACAATGTCTGCAACTCGCTGCTTTTAGCTTCGTCAATTCTTGGTTTTGAGCTGAGACTGGCAATTCCTGAGGGTTTCGATCCGCCGAATGAAATTTTGAAGAAAGCCAGAGAACTTGGAGGGAGGTTTGAAATAGTTAGAAACCCCAAAGAGGCTGTTAGAGAAGCGGATGTGATATATACTGATGTATGGGCGTCGATGGGGCAAGAGGAGGAGAGGGAAAGAAGGCTAAAAGTTTTTAGACCCTACCAGGTTAACATGGAACTGGTTAACGAAGCTAAGGATGATGTGGTAGTCATGCACTGTTTACCAGCACACAGGGGGGAGGAAATTACCGACGATGTTATCGATAGCGAGCATTCCGTTGTTTTCGATCAGGCTGAGAATAGGTTGCACGCTCAAAAAGCTCTGCTTCTCAAGCTCATAGGTGG
>NZ_WANY01000219.1:0-8791 GCF_015521575.1 Ferroglobus sp. | reverse complement strand
GTTCTGACCGTTCCGGCGATAAAGCCTGAATTTGCGATAATCCACGTTCAGAAAGCTGATGAGGACGGAAACGCTCTGATCTACGGACCGTGGTTTGAGGATGTTTTAATGGCGAGGGCTGCAGAGAAGATAATAATAACGACGGAAATGATAGTTCCTAAGGAAGATTTGAGAAGGGATATAGATGCGGTCTGGATTCCGAGCTACAAAGTTGTTGCAGTCGTTGAAGTTCCGAAGGGAGCTTATCCGGGAGCGTGTCCTCCTTACTACGATCCGGATTTTGAGATGATGGAGAAGTATGCGAATTTGGATGAAGAGGGTTTGAAGAAACACATATGGGAGGTGAGACCGTGAGCTTCACGACCCTCGATAAGGCTAACTACATGATTTCCGCGATGGCGAGATTGTTGAAGGATGCGGAAAGCGCTTTCATGGGAGTTGCGAGCTTTCTGCCCTTCATGGCGATAGTTCTTGCGAAAAAACTCTACAATCCCGACTTAATCTGGTATTCCATAGTCGGTTACAACCCAAACCCGAAGCATCTGCCTATGTCTACTGTCCATCCTTGGATCTCAAAGTACTGCGATGCTAAACTTCAACTGGCTGAGCTTTTCGATATCTCAGCAAGAGGAGAGCTTGACGTTGTCTTTTTAGCTGGAGCGCAAATCGATCAGCGCGGCTACTTGAACAACAGCCACGTTTACATAAATGGTAAGAGAGTTCAGTTCCCCGGAGGAGCTGGAGGAGCTTTGCTTCACGCCACGGCAAGAAGACCCATAGTCTGGCAGGGTAAACATGACAGAAGGATATTCGTTAAGGAAGTTCAGAGAATAACGGCTGCGGGAAAGCCTTATAGGGTTGTTTCGCCTCTCTGCATATTTAAATTCGATGAAAAAGCCGGTAAACTTGTTGTTGACAGGATACACCCTTGGAGCAGTTACGAGGAAATTAAAGAGAAAACAGAGTTTGAGGTGAACGACGCTCCGACGACTCCTCCGCCGACTGAAGAGGAAATAGAGCTTATGAACAGAATCGATCCCCACGGAATCAGAAAGATCGTTCTGGAGTAACCTGTTTTTCCTTCTTTTTTTTCCAGTAGGATGGGTAAGTCCCTCTCTCCATAATAACTCTTTCCATTTCCGCAACGATGCCCCCCCTTATTTTTAGTATGTCTTCAGCGTCGTAATTGGATCTACCTATAGCAACGAGTTCCTGTTTCAACGTGAATATCGCAACCCTCTCCCCCCTCTTCACGCTTTTCTCAACGTAAGCGATCCCTTTCGCTGTTAGGCTTGCTCCGTGGCATATGGCATCGACGGCTGTGTCCTTGATTATTATCTTCGGTATGTTCGCAACAGCTAACTCCATCGGCTGAACTATCTCTCTTAGGTATTCTTCCTCTCCCTCCTCTTTCCAGAAGATGTATGCGTCAAGCAGATCTTGGAGGGTGTAACACTTTTCTTCGGTGAATATCCCCGTCCTGATCCTCCTGAGTTCCTGCATGTGGGCGCCGACTCCAAGAATTTCGCCTATATCGGTGCAGAGTTTCCTAACGTACGTCCCAGCCTCGCAGGCAACTCTAAAGAGAACGTCCCTTCCGTCGATTTCAAGTATTTCGATGTCGTAGATTTCCCTAACTCTCAATCTCTTCTTTACGGCTGATTTCAGCGGGGGTCGCTGGTAGATCTTCCCTTTAAAAAGCTCAAAAACCCTTTTCAGCTCTCTTTCGCTCACGTCACCGTGCAGCCTCATCAAAGCTACGTACTCCTTCTCCGAGCCTTGCAAAAACTGAACGAGCTTAGTTGCCTGCTCTATAAATATCGGTAAAACGCCGGTGACTTTTGGATCCAAAGTTCCAGCATGTCCCGTTTTTTCAACCTCAAGAATCTTTCTAACCCAGACTACCACTTCATGACTTGTTGGACCCTTCGGCTTGTCTACGAGAACGAACCCCTTTTTTATATACTCCTGAATAGGTCTGTTGTAGGGGTAACATCCGTACTCCTCTGAAGGCTTGGCTTCATCCTTTACGAGAAACCTATCGTTTATTTCCATGGTTCTTCAACTCTATCGCTTTGAGTATTATCTCCACGATCTCCTCCGGCTTGAACCTGCCGGAGTTTATCGCTAAGTCATAGATCGTTAAGTCGTCTATGTTTATTCCGTAGAACTTTTTATATCTTTCCTTCTCGATTCTCTCCCTTTCCATCGTTCTCCTCTTTGCCTCCTCGTAGCTCAGATTTTCTCTCTTCGCAACCCTTTTGTATCTCTCCCCATCTTCGCAGTAGATCCAGACTTTCAGATCCGCATTTACGAACCACCCTGAAAGCCTTCCTTCGACGACAACATCATTCTCCTTTTCGGCAAGCTCCTTTTGAAGTTTATCGAGTTTTTTGTCTATTTCAGGATTTTCTCTGGCGTATTTGCTGAACTCTTCAAGACTCATTCCGAGGTCTTTTGCCATTTTTCTGAACACTTCTCCGGCAGAGATAAGTTTGCAGTTCAACCTCTCAGCTAAAATCTTGGCTACCGTTGTAGTCCCACTTCCCGGTAAGCCGGAAATGGTCACCCTCATAAACCTACTTTCAGGGCTTTTCTAATTATCTGTCCGAAGATTACAGAATTGAACATGTACCACCATATCCACCAGGGGAAGATGAGGTAATACTGGGAAATGTGGATTTTGCCGGCGAAGGGAGCTACGACTTCGAAGTCAAGGGAGGCGGCATGGTACATCCACATGAATATCGGCAACGTTACCACTATTACGAAAAGCATCGAAGTCATCTGCATGCTGAACATTTCTCCCTGAAGTTTCTGAATTTCCATCTGTTCTTCTTCAAGCTTCTTCAGCTTTGGTTTCAGGTTTTTCTTTACAGCATCCATATACTCCTTCTGAAAGTTCATCACTCTCTGCTGGATCTCCTTCAACCTCTTGTAATCGATGGTGTACTTCTGAATTAGTGTGGAGTAAAGACCCGTGAAAAAAGCGAGGATCATTACCACTACGTGAAATGGTAGAACGTTTAAGAGGGGATCTAAAAAAGGAGCTAAGAGATCTCCAAGCCCCTTTCTAAAATCGCTACTGAAAGCTACTCCGATGAACATGACTATTGCCAGCGCCATTATGAAGTTTTTGAAGAACTTCTTCATACCTCTTCACCGATGAATCTTCTGAGAAGTGGGTGCATTTCCGTTAGCTGCTCTTTGGCTAAGTCTTGGTAGAACCTGTAAGCTATGCTCACGGCTAAAAGCAATCCGGTTCCACTTACGTTACCGATAGTTCCGAGCATGTTGGCTATTAACGTCAAAACTCCTATGGCTGCTCCACCAATTATCGTAACCTTCGGAATGTATCTTTCGAGCAATCTTTCTATCACCTGAGGATTTCTTCTGAATCCCGGAATTTGCATTCCGCTTCTTGCAATTTGACTCGCAACGGTTTTTGCATCCATTCCGCTCGTTTCAACCCAGAATATGGCGAATAAGATACCCCCGGCAATTAGTATGGTAGCGTCGATCAGCAGTCTTAGGATTATCATCCACTCCGGCAAATCTGCGAAAATCGGATTGGATTTAACCAAAGCTGGAACCCAGTCGTAGGGGCTTCGAACTGGAGAAAGTAGGTACATTATCCCGCTCACTGGTTGCGAACCTACATACTCTCCGAATATCGTTATTCCTCTTTGGTAGAGCATCATTCCTATTATTTGGATGTTCGCTTGTAGAGCTCTGACGAAGATCATCGGAAGAACGCTTGCGTAGATTAGCTTTATCGGGAACCTCCCTCTCGCTCCCCTCACAGCAGCGTGAGCCAATGGAATTTCGACTCTTGTTCCTTCGGCGTAGACGACGAGAAATATTATTGCGATGGTCGTTATCAAAGCGAGAACTCCGCCATCTATTAGGAGGAAGAGCAATCCGTCCGCTGAAAGGATATTTGCTCCGTAATTCTGAGCTATCCACACCCACCTTGGGATAATTCCAGCTGGCATCTGAGAGTTTGGAGGAACAACCCAGTTGAACAATCCAGTTATAATAGCCTGAGAAATTCCGGCTAATATGAAGAGAGAAACTCCGCTTCCTATACCCCACTTTGAAACGACTTCGTCCATGTAAACAATTAAAACTCCTCCTATGAAGAGCTGAAAGAATATGAGGAACGTGATGAAGGATATGGGAACTCCAAGCTGGGCAGCAACTTGGGCGTTCGGAATCATCGATCTGCTGAATATCAGTACGAGAGCCTCAAAGGCGATCATCACGAAAACCAAGAACCTCTGAAAGTCTTGATAAGCCGCCCTATCTTCCGGTTTTGTCAAATCGAGCTTTATAATTCCAGCTCCAACAAGTAGCTGGAGGATAATGCTGGCTGTAACGATTGGACCAATTCCTAAGGCTAAAATAGATCCTCCAGCTCCGGCAAACAACGCCCTAAACTGGGCGAAAAGATCGATTGAAGACGGATCCAGACCGAAAACCGGAACGTTTGTTAAGGCGAAATATAAGATCAGGATTCCTACCGTCCAGGCAAGCTTTTGCCTGAAAGGAACGTGTTGCTTTGGTCTTTCGACGCTCGGAATTCTTTCAAAATATGGTTGGAGTTTTCTTAGAATCTCCTCCACCATCAGCTGCTCACCACTTCTCCTCCAGCAGCCTCGATTTTCTCAATTGCCTTTGGAGTTGCGTAGCTCACAACAACCTTTACTGGCTTGGTTATTCTTCCTGCTCCGAGGAGCTTCTCGTAACCGATCTCGCTGAGGTTCACTTCGTAAACATCTCCCTCTTTTTTCGCCAGTCCTACTTCAACGAGTCTATCGACAACCAAGTCCAAATCTCCCACGTTTATTTCCTCTCTTGCGTCGAAAAACCTGTAGAGCTCGTCGTCTAAAATTCCCTCGTCTTTAAGTTCTCTCAGTCTGAGCTTTAGCTCTCTTAAAGCTTTATACTCTGCTTTAACGACCTTCGGTCTGTTGAAGCCGTGCTTTCCAAACTCGTACAACCCCTCTTTTGCAAGCTTGACGAACTTTATGTACTTGTGCTTGTGCACTCCAGCGTTCCCTCTACCTCCCCTGCTACCTCCTCCCCTCCTCTTCTTCTTGGCTCCTCCTCCGCAGGTTTTTGATCCCCTATACTTCTTTACCTTCTTTTGCGGCATGAGCGTCACCTCATCTTGTAAAGGAGCTTTTTAATCTCCTTGTGATACCCTAAATCTCCTCCATAGCCGTAGGGTCTTTTTATACTCTTCAAACCTCCTCTTGGTGGGTGGAGTCTGAACACGGGCTTTAAATCTGGGAGATCTTTCAAACTCGCCTTTCCTTCCACAACGGCTTTAGCGAACTCCTCTATGCTTTCGTATCCGGTTTTCTCCTTAACGTATTCGTCCGTCAACTTTCTGTCTCCTTTTAGCCTTCCCCTATTCCTTAAAAGCATCGCCAAGGTTTCGGCATCTATTTCTCCGTAAGCTACGTAATCTTTTACGACTTGAAGCATTCCTCTGTAGGATGGAGTGTCTGGAATCACAACGCAATGGTACTTTTTGTGCAGTCTAAGCATTTTCAGCGTATCTTCAATTTTCCTGTTAACTCCAATCGATCCTCTGAGTCTGACAACAGCAAGCATTCTCATCACCTCTTCAAATAGACGGTCTTCTTCAAAGCTTCGAAAGTCGCTTTGGCGAAGTTTATCGTCGTTTTCGTCTGCCCCCTCGTGAAAGACCATACGTCCTTGACTCCGGCAAGCTCCAAGACTTTCTTTGCCACATCTCCAGCAACGAGCCCCAACCCCTTCGGACCGGGGATTAAAGTTACTCTAACGCTTCCAGCCGAGCCAGTGACCTTTGCCGGAATGCTGTGCTTTCCTCCGCATCCGCATTCCCAAGAGCCGCAACCCATTTCAACTTTGAATATGTTGAGCTTCGCATCCTTGATGGCTTTCTGGATTGCTTGAGCGACTTGAGCAGCTTTGCCCACTCCAACTCCTACGAATCCGTTTCTATTCCCTACCACAGCGGTTACCCTGAACTTAGTTCTTCTTCCGCTGTCGGTCATCCTCTGCACCATTGAAATTTCAAGTATTTCGTCCTCAAGGTCTGGAAGGAGGGTATCGACGATTTCAACTTCTTTTAGTGGTAATCCACTCGCTAAAGCCTCTTCAAGTGTTTTGATTTTTCCTTCAGCAACGAGTTTTCCAAGTTTCGTTCTTGGCGTCCACTCCAATTAAATCACCCCATTATCTTGCTTTTTACTTCTTCAAAATGTTGAGGTAAATCAGCGGGAGACAAACCTCTTTTCTCATATTCTGAGAACATTTCGGGTTTCATCTTATAATACTGGGCTATGTGCTCACCTCTTATCCTCGACTCGTCCGGAAATATCTCAGGATCGTGAGGGATTTCCATTCCCGCATCCACAGCTCCCTTCAACACTGCGAAAACTCTTGCGCCTTTGGTTGGAGACCTCAAACCTATGTCAAGTATGGCTTCTTTGATTCCTTTTTCGAGGGCTTTCTTTCCAACAAGCAACCCGGTTAGATATGCTGCGGGAGTGTTGTTCGCATCACCCTTCCACCCGTACTTTTCGAGCTCCTTAGAATCAACGTGAACGAGAACCCTGTCCCCCTCTGGATGGTATTCGATTATCTGGGCTATCACGTATCGATTCGTAATTCTTACGACTAACCTTGGCTTTCTTGAGAGTAGCAGCTTTAGCCTTTTTCTGTAGTTTGTTTTTCCTTCCCTCCTTCTCCTGTAGGGAACTTTATACCTCGGTCCTCTCGCCAAACTATCACCTCAGCACTCCGATACTTTTGAGATAAGCATTAAGGTGAGATACGCTTCTGAACTCTCCTCCCTTAGCTTTTCTGTACAGCATTCTGTAAGTTCTGCTGTCGAGGACACCCTTCTCTTTAAGGAACTTCAACCTCCTCCTCAATGCTCTGATTCTAATTATCCAAGCTCTTTTTCTTGGCATCCTTGCTGTGGCTTTTCCTTTTCTCCTTCCGTGTCCCCTCCTCCTACCTTTTCTCTTCTGGGCTTTTCTCTTGTTAATTCTAACCCTGCAAACCCCCTTTACTGGCTTTCTCTTAATTAATCCTCTCTCTATTAACTCTCTTATGTCATCTTTTGTTGCAGCCGTAGCTATCTCATCCAATGCGTCTGGATCAAACCACACCCTGTTTATTCCGCATTCGAGAACTTCGGCTGCCAACCTCCTTTGAAACCTCAAATCCATTACCATCACCTTTTAGTCGGATTGAGGATGACGATGTTAAGCTCCTTAGCCTTTTCCTCAATCTGAAGCCTCTTCTTTAAACCAACACACGACGCTATTCTTGCAGCCTGCCTTTCGGGATCTATTTTTTCAAGATCCTTGACGTTGTAAACGAGAACCTCTTCATATCCGCTCGGATGCAATCCCCTAACGAGTTTCGGTGAGCTGAAAGCCGGTGAGGGGTGATACATACCGCTCCACTTTCCTCCTATCCTCAACCTCCACTTGTTGTGTCTCCCCCTTGGTCTCCTCCAGCCGAGCCTTCTTAGCTTTAACTTCGTCCTCCAAGCGAAGTGCCTGAATTCGGGCTTTTTAGACTTTATGACCCTCCTAACCTTCAAGAGCCTGATTTGCTCTTTGCTGAGTTTTGCCATGTTACCACCTCAGTCGGGTTTCTTAACTATGTAAATCCCATCCTGAAAGACTCTAACGTCAAGCCTCTTAATTTTAGTAGCTTGTTCGATATTCGCAGCGGTTTGCCCGCACTCTTCAATATCTATTCCGCTCACGGTTATCTCATTTCCAGATACAGTCACCTTAGCCCTACCAACTATCTTAGCTCTCCTTGGGTGCTTTTCTCCAAGGAAGTTTTCGATAACTACTTCGTTACCTTCAACCCTAACTTTCATGGGGAAGTGGGAATAAACGATTTTGAGCTTGTATTCGAAACCTTCCTTAACTCCCCTAACGAGGTTTTCTATATGCGTCGCAAAAGTCCCGACCATAGCCTTAAGCTTCTTCCTCTTGTTGTTCGTGTAAACTCTAACTTTGCCGTTCAACTTCTCTATGTAGACTCCTCTGAACTTTAGAACCCTCTCGTTCTCTCCGAGAGGGCCTTTTACTTTTACTTTATACCCAGCCACATCGTTTCCGTCGATTTCGACTTCAACGCCTTCTGGAATTTCCACGAACCTCTCTTCAATAGACGTAAGCAAGGAGCACACCTCCTAATCCTCTCTCTATAGCTTCTTTTTGCGACATAACTCCCTGCGTTGTCGAGACGATCAGAATTCCGAAATCTCTTGCTGGCAGGTATCTTTTCTCGAACTTTTCGTATTCGGTCCTCTTCACAGAGTATCTTGGTCTTATGGCTCCGCAGTCGTTTATTTTTCCGAGGAGGGTAACTATGAACTTACCTCCTCTGTGATCGTCTATGTATTCAAAGCCTTCGATGTATCCATGCTCTTGCATAACTCTGAGAACGTTTCCTATGAGTTTTGAAGCTGGTTTTATCTCTACCTTCTTCTTTCCAATCATTTCAGCGTTTTTGATAGCGCTCATAGCGTTTGAGAGAGTATCGTGAAGCATTTAAATCACCTCACCAATACTTCTTAAATCCGAGCTCGGCGGCAACCTCTCTAAAGCACTGTCTGCAGAGGTAAATTCCATACTTTCTAACGATTCCGGCTTTTCTTCCACATCTCCTGCAGGGATTTGCTGCTCTTCCGAACTTTTTCTTTCTCTCTTTAGCCATATCACTCCACCTCCACTCCGAGGGATTTGAGAAATTCTATAGTGTC
>NZ_WANY01000218.1:0-2528 GCF_015521575.1 Ferroglobus sp. | reverse complement strand
CTTCCAAGAATGGTGGCAAAGGGATACAGAGACGGATGGGAGGTCGGGGATCCACTCGACTTGAGGAAGAATCTCGCCGGAGGGAGGACAGCTTCAAATGCCTTGGCAAGAAACATAGCGAGGATTCAGGAGGAGCTCGTGCTTATCGATTACCTCGAAAGTCTCTTGCTCGAACTGAAGGACTACGCTGGCAAGAAAGCTTACGTGAAGTACGAGATAAACGACGGGGACGGAGTAGGTCTGAGGGAAGCTCCAAGAGGTGCCTTAGGACACTGGGTGAAGATTAGAGGTGGAGTAATTCAAAACTATCAGGTGATCGCTCCAACAACGTGGAACGTTTCACCAAGAGATTCGAAGGATCAGATGGGTCCGCTCGAAGAAGCTCTGATAGGAACTCCCATAAGCGAGGAGGATCAGTGGAACGTAATAAGAGTTGTACACAGCTTCGATCTGTGTTTGGCTTGCACTGTGCACGTTTACAGCGAGAAAAGCAGTTGGACGATTAAAATTTAATTTTTAAACTTTCCCTCTACTCTCTCCGTGTATTATAGCCGAAGCTACCAAATGGGCTATTCTCAAAGCTTCTGGAACGTTACCCTTTGCTGTTGTTTCTTTTATGACCTCTTCTGCAAAATCGAGATCGCAACCCTTGATTTGAACGAAAAGGTTACCGAGTTCATAAATCTCCCCAGCTCTTTCGAAAAACTTCATTCTTATTTCCGGCATGGAAACGTTTTTTATCGCTTCTCTTATCCGCTCCATGTTTGGCTTCTTTCTCATGATCACGACTACCGGAACCCCCGTTTTTTTGTAAACCTCTTCGATATCGACGACGTTAAACCCGCCAAAGGTTATTCCGCTTAGAAATACGCACTTCAGCTGTTCTCTAAACTTCGATTTCGATATCATCTTTACGATTTTTTCAGTCGCATCGAAACCGTCTACCGAAATTTTCTCCACCATGAAGCCCTCGACGTAACGCGATTCGGTAACGCATCCCACCAAGTAGCAGTCATCACCTTTGAAGCTGTCATCAAACCCCACGACTCTGACCTTTTTCTTCATCGAATCAACTTACCGGAAATTCTATTAAAGCTTAATCTAAAGGGGATACTCTATCTCGATTACTCCTTCGCAATCTCTCAGAACTTTCACAACAATAACATCATCCTTGCCGTAAAGCTCCTTACCCTCTACCTCGAAGCAGTTTTTTGGAGCGGTGCGAACCCTCACTTTCACAACTCCTTCGAATTCCTCGTCAACTGGCTGGATGAATATCTCCTGACCTTTTTTGAAGGAAGATGAAATTGTGTAATTGTTTAGAATTGCAATCAACGTTACGTACACGCTTTTCCCTTTTGCGAAACATCCAACTCCGGCGTGGCTAAAATCTTCGAGCATGACTTTTCTGTGCCCTCTACTTCTCTTCCAGCTTTCGACGCATCTTTCTGCTATGAATTCCTCGTTCACCGTTGATTTCAATCCGGAAATTCTGTAGATGTTCTCTCCAACAGTCAAAAAGTATATTCCCCTTTCTCTCAGCAAATCGTAGGCGTTTTTTCCAGAGCTGTGGGAAAATTCGTTCACGAGAAACATGCTTTTCTCCCTTGCAACCTCAGCAACTCTCTCGCTCCAATTTAGGGGTTTTAAATTATTGTCTTCTCTAAATTCGTTGAGTTTGTGGAAAATTAGCTGTTCTATCAGCTTTAAGTCAAGTTCGCTCGCTTCAAAAAGAAGCTCTTTTTCTGAAAGCTCGACGACGTCGAAAACGTCTTCGAAGCGGTACTCGAACTCTCTACCCTTGTACTCGCCTCTGAATATGAAACCCTTTGACAGAACATCTTCCGGAACATCTACGCACCCTTTAACGTGAAGAACTCCGTTTGGCGTTACCAAAAATCCGCTCAGGGGTTTTCTACTCTCTTTTACCCTGAAGCAGATTCTCACAAAAGGTTAATATCATCGAAGCAATATAGCTGTTGCGTGTGGTTGATTGTAACGGAGAAGAATCAGACAGCAAAAAGGATTGCTCAGATACTTTTTGGGAGTTTTCAGGTTAAAAAGAAGTACGGAGTAAACTATTACCTGAACGGTGACGCTTGCGTTGTGGGTTTAAAAGGACACGTCGTCGAGTACGATTTTCCTCCCGAATACAACGACTGGAAGAGAGTGGAATTGACTTCTCTCTTGAACGCGAGGATAATTAGGGTTGTCAAGGAAAAGTCGATAGTCAAGCTGCTTGAGGAACTCGCCAAGGAATCTGACAGGGTGACTATTGCCACGGATTACGATAGGGAGGGAGAGCTCATAGGACTTGAGGCTGTTCAGATAATAAAGAGGGTGAATCCTAACGTGAGGATTGATAGGGTTAAGTTCTCCGCAGTAACTCCCGAGGAGATTAGGAAGGCATTCTCTTCTCCGGGAAGAATAAACGTAAATCTTGCAAAAGCTGCGGAAACGAGACAGATAATTGATTTGCTTTGGGGTGCTGTTTTAACGAGGCTAATTTCCCTCTCCTCTGGAAGACT
>NZ_WANY01000217.1:0-5306 GCF_015521575.1 Ferroglobus sp. | reverse complement strand
TACGAGGATTATGTACAAGCTTATGAGCGTCATGAAGCTCTTCATTTTTTGTTCAACAGCTATTTTTTCTGTAATCTTGCTCACGGCTACGAAAACAACGGAAATTAGAAAGAGAACGCTGATAATCCTCGCGAGATACTCAAGAATTGAGTTGACGAATTCGATTGAGCCCGGAAATATAGTGCTCGCAAGAGTGTACAAAGCTGCTAAAGCTATTACCACGTTAGTTATCGCGAGAATGAACGTTGAAAAGCTCAAACCAGAGTATTTTTCAAAAGGCTTAAACATCTCGTCGATCTTTACAATTTCCAAAACTTTCGAGAAGATTTTGTTGAGGATCAAGCCAACGAAGAAGAATAGAATTAGGACGAATACCGAAAGTATGAGCTTCGGTAATAAAGCTTCCACATCCTTTAAAGCCAGCAATACCGATTCCTCGACGTTCATCCAGCTAAATAATAAGCAAATCTGTATAAAAACGTTAACACAGCGATTATGAAGACCAGAGCGATGAGTCTGAGCGCAAGCAGGCTGACCTCTTTTGTAACGTAAATCGAGAAGGAATAACCCTGAATTGTCGTCGTGTATACTGCTCTGGAATATATCCTCGCCCTCTCTGGGTCTATAGCAGTTTCGGGGATAGTAAAGAAAGTTAGCAAGAGGGCTGCAATTAGGAGGAGAGAAGAAAAGATGAAAATCTCTTCTACTTTGTCGGCAGAGTATGCCACACTCATTCCAAGAAGTTGAGAAAGAGCAGCCACAATCGTGGAGAGAAAAGCTAACCTATCCCTCGCTTCGCTTATCTCAGCGAATAGAAATGAAGAAAGGATGTTGGCTGCTGAAAGCAGAAAAGCATAGCTAAATGCGAGAGCTACGTGAAGTTCCGGCACGTTCAGAGAGAATATCAGGATTGGAAAAGCCGAAAGTGTGGCAATGGCTAATCTATAGTCCCTATAACTTCTTTTAGCCCAAAAGATCGGAGAAATTATCGAAGCAAGGGTTTGCATCGCCCCAAGAGATGCGGCAAGATAATCTGGAGCGCTCAGTCTTTTCATAACGTAGGGAGTCCACGTAGCTCCAATGATGGCTGAAGAGGAATTTAATAGAAGAACGAAAAGCAAAACGTTCACATATCTCACCCTCACCTCCTCGCTTGGTTCAAAAATTTTGACTTGCTTTGGTTCGAAAGTTAAAACGAGTATTGAAGAGAAGATTCCGGATAGAAAAGCGAGAGAATACAGGACGAGATATTTCTCCGCCCCTTCTAAGACGAATAATAAAAAGACTGTCGTCATAGCTCCAAGCATGTTGGAAAGGGCACTTAAGGCAGATCTGTAGTACAGCACTTTCTTTTTTTCTTCTCTGTCCTCAATTGCATGAATTTCTAAAGTTATGAAAGCTGAAGTCGGAATTGAGCTAATCACCGCTAAAGGGTACGCAAGAAAGAGAAGGTCGAAGCTGTAAGCGATTGGTAAAGAGCACCAGAACACCCTCTCCGCGAAGTGAAAGGCGAGAAGGTACTTTTTCGGGTTAATCAAAAGAAACTTTCTGAATTTGTATAAAAAGGCGGAAAATAGGAAAGCGAAAAAGTAGGAGTAGAGGTTTATCAGGAGGATTTCCTTTATCGTTAACCCCATGGCTGCCATGAATATCGGAGCCAAACTCCTTGTTATGTTGACGTAAAACCCGGCTGCGAATGATTCTAAAACGAGAGCTCTCTCTTTCACACTTTATCGCTTTTACCCAGCGGAATAAAAATTTTCAAAAGCTAAAATACAAATCGAGAAACATCATTACCGCAAATCCGAGCATAGCAGATAGTGTTGCGACATCCTCGTTCCCGTGGAGCTGGGATTCTGGAATTAACTCCTCGACAACAACGTATATCATTGCTCCAGCTGCAAATGCTAAAGCGTAGGGCAAAATCTGGCTGAAAATCGTTATTGCTAAAAAACCAAAAACCGAAAAAGCGGGTTCTACAAGCCCGGAAAGGGATCCGTAGGTGAAGCTTTTCACTCTCGAAAAACCCTCGCCCCTTAAAGGCAGGGAGATCGCCATACCCTCCGGGATATTTTGAATTCCTATTCCGAGTGCCAAAGTTAAAGCGGCACCAATGCTCTCTCCGAAAGAAACTCCGATAGACAACCCCTCGGGGATGTTGTGAATCGTTACTGCCAAAAAAAGAAGCGTCGTCTTTTTTAGAGGAATTTTCGCACCTTCAGATTCCTCGATATTAAAACCAATGTGTAAGTGGGGTATCGTCGAATCCAAGAGCTTTAAGAACAGTCCGCCAAGAAGAAAGCCAATTACAGCTGGAAACCAGCTGTCAGAAATTTCTATCGAAGGAAGTAAAAGTGAGAAAAAGCTTGCGGCTACCATAACCCCAGCAGCAAAGCCAAGAGATGCGTCGAGGATTTTTCTGTTAACTTCTTTTGTTAACAGTACAGCCGAAGCTCCTAAAGTCGTTAGAAGCCATGTAAATGTCCCGGCTGCCAAGGCGTAAAGAATCATTAAAAAAGAAAAAGCCATTTCATTTATTTCGTTGTCGGAAGAATCACGGGAGGAATGTTCGAGATGTTAACCCCCGGATAGAAGTTACCAGGCACCGGAACGAGAATCACCGAACTTCCAGACTTTGCGAAATCGTCAAGAACCTGCAAATAGTACCACTGGATGTACTCGGGATTGTTTCTCAAAGACTCTCCGATTATCTTATTCGCTTCAGCAATCCCCATCGCCTCCACTTTCTTTCTCTCGGCTTCAAGCTTTTCCTTCTGAACGACGTATTGCATTCTTTCTGCCTCTTGCTTAGCCTCTATTTTTGCTTGGATCGCCTTCTCAACGCTTTCCGGCAGATCTATGTTTCTTATCAAAACGGCGGTAATCAAAATTCCGTAGGGTCTGAATTCCTCGTCGAGCCTCTTCTCAATATCCGCCTGAATTAGCTCTCTGTTCTCGGTGTAGAGATCTTCAGCTTTGTACTGAGCTATTATGTCTCTTATGTGCGCCCTTATCCTGCTTTCCATCCACACTTCGTAGTTTTTCAGTGTTGAGTAGACTTCCGGAGCCTTTCTCGGGTCTATCTTATACTGAATAGCCATGTCGAAGAACACCGGCAAACCTTCAGAAGTAAGAGCTTTTATATGCTTTTCTCCTACCATCTCCATCGTTTTTTCGTAAACTGGCATTCTCACGATTTCGGTTATGAAGGGCGTTACGAAATGCAGTCCCGGGTCGAGAGGTTCATCTCGAACTTTTCCGAGCACCTTCACGACTCCAACTTCCGTCTGATCTATCACAACTACCGACGATGCAAGGGTTGAAAGCAGGAAAAATCCGAAAAGCACCGCAAGCGCAATTATTTTTCCCTTGCCGTTTTTTCTTTTTGGAGGGTAACTTACGTACATGTAGCTCAAAATTTAACCTCAACACAAAAATTTTTTGATACTTGTGCTTGAAACGTGAGGATCAGAATGTCGATTAGGCTAAACAAACGAGCATCAGACCTCAAAGGGGGTTATAAATTAAAGATCATTACAGCGTTATCTATAAGTTTTAAAACTGCTAAAACCCTAAAAAGTTAGGGAAAATCGTGAAATTTCTTATATTTTATTAACCGAGAAACATGAAGTACATCTACGAGTTGTTCTTTTTCAGCTCTTTTATAGTGGGGATAGCGATAGCTTTGGCTTTGTATGTGTACTACGCAAGGAAGACGAAGAGGGCAGAGGCTGACGAGATACCCTTCGAAAGGCTTGGAAAGTTCGTCGTCGCTTTTTCGATTCTAATGATCGTGATCTTAACACCCCTTTCCCTCGATCCGAAGAGGAATCCCGATCCGGAGGCGGTGACATACAACGGAAAGACCGCTCTGGACGGGTGGAAAGTTGCTATAGACTACAACTGCATGGGCTGTCATACGATAGTCGGAAACGGAGCGTACTACGCTCCCGAATTAGTTTACATAGCAAGAAAGGCTGGAGATGGAGACACGATAAAGAAGCTGCTGGAAACATATGCTGGAACGAAGTACATGCCCTTCTACCTGAGCGAAGAGGAGATTGACGCTTTAACCGCTTGGATGCTCTATCTCAAAGATCTGAACACGAACAACTGGCCTCCGATGAAGGAGAACGATTACAGCTTTGCAACGAGCTTCGAAAAGAACGCTGTTAGGTGGTACGAGAGCTTCGACGCATGGGTTGGATACTGGATTCTGACCGTCTTCTTCACGGTCTTCCTCGTCTTCGGTATGTTTTACTGGTACGCGAGGGGGTGAGTTAGATGCCGGAGTACAGGTCGCAGATGCTCGCTTTGCCCTTCGCTGTTATAGCCTTGATTCTTTTCTTCGTTCAGCTCGTAGCCGGAGGACTTCTTGCTCTATACTACCTCAATCCGGATTTGCTTTCGGGAATAGCGAACTTCAACTTGGTTAGAGCCTACCACATAAACGCACTGCTACTCTGGCTGTTCGCAGCAACATTTGCAGCGGTCTTTTACCTCACACCGATACTTTCCAAGAGAGATCTATGGGGGCAGAGCTTGGTTAAACTGCTTGCAGTAGTTTTCGTCTTCGTTGTCGTAGGAATATTCGCAACCCTTCCGTTAATGCAAACTGGAACGAACATATGGATTGCTAATCAACCAATGCTCGTTGAAGGAAAAGAGTACGTCGAGGCTGGGAGACTTTGGGACATATTCATCCTCATAGGATTCATTATAGTGGCTGTGGTCGTCCTAAAAACTCTTCCAAGTCCGAAAGAGTGGCCTTTAGCTTTATGGGCACTCGTAATAGGCGCTGCCGGAACGTTCCTCCTTTACATTCCGGGGAACTTGTTCTTCAAGAGCGTCGTCGTCAGCGAGTACTTTAGATGGTGGACTGTCCACTACTGGGTTGAAGGGAGCTTGGAGATAGCCTATGCCGGAGCTATAGGACTCGTCCTAATGCTCCTGATTCCGGATTCGAGAGTTAAAAAAGTCGTTGACAAATACATATTCTACGACGTCATTCTGGCAGCTACATCTGGAATAATAGGGCAGGGACACCACTATTTCTGGATAGGGACGCCAACTTTCTGGATTATGCTCGGAGGTGTTATAAGCGTTCTCGAAATAGTTCCCCTCGCTCTGATGGCTTTGGAGTCCCTCAGAATCGCTAAGGAATTGAAGCATCCCTTCCCCAATATACCGAGTCTTTACTTCATGGTCGGAATACTCATCTTCGGATTCATCGGAGTTTCGCTCCTCGGCTTAATGCAAACTTGGCCCTGGACGAACTGGTGGGAGCACGGAACTTGGGTCACACC
>NZ_WANY01000216.1:0-3046 GCF_015521575.1 Ferroglobus sp. | reverse complement strand
CCGAAAACCTTTGGAATCTCCTCCTTCTCTATCCCCGGTCCGTTATCCTCGACTATAATTCTGTAGTTCTTTCCAACTCTAAAAATTTTGACGAGGATGTCGGGAAGAATTCCCGCTTCCTCGCAGGCATCTAACGAGTTGTCCACTGCTTCCTTAACGCAGGTTATGAGAGCTTTCGCTGGATTGGAGTAGCCAAGAATGTGCTTGTTCTTCTCGAAAAACTCCGCTACGCTTATCTCCTTCTGCTTCATATCTCAGCTCCAACCACCGTTTGAGTTTTTGTAACACCTTCGATAGCCCTTATACTATCGACGGTCTTATTTAACTCAGCCAGACTCGGAGCATCTATTATCACAACGAAGTCAAATTCCCCGAAAACGTGGTACACGTCTCTAACGTTCTTCATCTCCTTTATCTTCATATAGACGCTCTTCTCACTTCCCGGAGAAACGTTTACCATCGTCACACCGATAACCATGTTTAAAATTTTAATACTGAGAATATAAAATAATTGCTGAAATCAGACATCAACGACTTTTCCCGGATTTAAGATGTTGTTCGGATCGAAAATTCTCTTGATATCTCTCATAAGTTCAACAGCTTTCTGAGGAAGGGTCGAGTACATATCCCCCTTCTTCACAACTCCAATTCCATGCTCGGCAGTTATGTATCCCCCAAGCTTTTTTACTAAGCCGAAAGCGTAGTTCTTAAACTTCCGATACTTCTCCTCCCACCCTTCCACTTCGAGGATGTGCTGATGAACGTTCCCATCTCCAGCGTGACCGTAGTGGAGAACTTTTATTCCAATCTCTTCAGCAAACCTTTTACACTTCGTAACGTATTCAGGAATTGAAGCTATGGGAACGGAAACGTCAAGGAGGTCGACTGTAACATCTCTCATTCCCTCGTATATCAAGCTTCTAATGTCAAGAAGATCTCTCTGCTCTTTCTTACTAACTCCAACAAAAACATCTATGGCGTTGTTCTTCTTCGCAAGCCTTTCTATCTCCTCAGAAACTTTCAAGAGCTCGTCTTCATCCCTACCCTCAACTATGATCATTAGATGAGCCTCCCCTCCCTCGTAAGGCCATTTCTTCCCAGTCACGGCTTCTCCAGCTTTCACAGCCTCCACATCCATGTACTCAATAGCAAGTGGAATCGTTCCGCTCCTTAAAATCTCAGGAACCGTTTTTATAGCGTCTTCCGTCCTTTCGAAAGGAACGACGAGGGTGTAAGTTCCTCCCGGCTCTGGAATGAGTTTAAGAACGACTTTCGTTATCACAGCTAACGTCCCTTCACTTCCTATAAGCAGGTGCATAAGATCGTAACCAGTTACGTTTTTGATGACCTTCCCTCCTAAATTCAGAATCTCCCCGCTGGGGAGAACTACTTCCATTCCAAGAACGTAGTTTCTCATAATCCCGTATTTAACAGCCCTCGCACCTCCGGCGTTGTTTGCCACAAGCCCTCCAATCTGCGCCCCCTCATGCCCCGGATGAGGGGGGAAAGATAACCCGGGTATTTTATCAATTTCTTCAAGGAGCTGCCTTAAAGTTACTCCTGCCCCGCAAACAGCCACAAGGTTTTCCGTGTCTATTTCGAGTTCGTTCATCCTCTCCATTGAAAGAACGATCCCCGGAGAAAGGGGAATCGATCCTCCACTTAATCCTGTCCCTCCTCCCCTAACAACTACCGGCACTTTCCTCTCGTTCGCCAGCTTAAGAATTTTCGACACTTCCTCGCTACTCTTCGGCTTCACAACCACAACGTCTTCAGCCGCTTTTGGTCTAACCCTTTTCGGAGTTTCGTCGTAAAGGTAGTCCTCAACGTTCTTGGCAATGCCCTCTTTTCCCACGATTTTTTCGAGCTCTTCGACAATTTCCTGAAGCATGACAGAATTATCCAGAATTAATTTTAAAAGATTGCCCTACTCAAACCCGAACTCAGCTAAGTAGTAATGAAGATTGAGCAAAAAATCGTTGAGAGCTACGAAAGGCACGATGAAGGAATGATGAAAGTAAACATGGTCATCTATAAGGGGGACTATCACCGGAATTACCCTTCTGCCAATAACCTTCTCAAGCCTTTTACACCTATCCGCATGCTTTTTTGCCTCCCTTTTCAGTGCCGAAAGCCTGTACCAGCTTTCAGTGTACCTTTTAGCATCCACCGCTAAAATAATTCCGAAGCGTTCAGCCAAAATGTCAATTTCCCCTCTCCCAATTTCATCCTTGAAGATAAACCTCCTCTTAGATTTAAATCCGTGTTCTTCGAAAATCTTCAGTATTTCCTCTTCAAATTCCTGCCAAGCCTTCATTTTCACTTAACATTTTAACAAGTCCCGCATTTCCAACCGTCATAACGTCTCCCAAAGGTGCCACTTCCTTAAACCCGAAAAGTTTAGCATTTGGCCCGGTGGCGAGGATCTCATTAACCTCCACAACCTCTTTAACGAAAGCTCCGTGTCCTCCTTGCTCCAAAACGTCTTCGTTGGTAATTTCTCCCTTTACGAATCTCTTGAGGAATTCGTGGAAGTCTGCGTTCATAAGAATTCTCGTGTGATGCTCAAATATGCTGTAAACCTCTCCGCTTTTATCGACTATCGCTCCGACCGTGTGGCTGTTCCCAAAATTTATGAGCAGAGCGGGAAAGTTGTTCACCGCAAGCATGCATCCGGCAACAGCTGCAAAAGAAGTGTCGGCAACGTAAACCCTAAAATTTCTTCCAGTACTCTCACCGTAATCTTTAACGCTTTCAACGACGCTTTTCATCCTATTGAAGTATTCCGGAACCGAGTTCTCATCGAAAATTAGAGAATAGATCGTTCCGTCCTTTTTCAAAAGTTCTTCAACCTTCTGGAATCTGAAAACTCTGTTACTGAGCTTTGGAGAGAAACCGTGATCTTGTACCGCGACAGCTATGATCTCCGGTATTTCAAGGGAGAAACTTTCAAGAAATTTTTCGTAACTTTCAAGGAAGACATCTTTAAGAACTATCCTTTCTCCCTCACCGTTTTCAGTTATTTTAACTCCGATCTCCTTAACTT
>NZ_WANY01000215.1:0-6068 GCF_015521575.1 Ferroglobus sp. | reverse complement strand
CCGAATACAACGACTGGAAGAGAGTGGAATTGACTTCTCTCTTGAACGCGAGGATAATTAGGGTTGTCAAGGAAAAGTCGATAGTCAAGCTGCTTGAGGAACTCGCCAAGGAATCTGACAGGGTGACTATCGCCACGGATTACGATAGGGAGGGAGAGCTCATAGGACTTGAGGCTGTTCAGATAATAAAGAGGGTGAATCCCAACGTGAGGATTGATAGGGTTAAGTTCTCTGCAGTAACTCCCGAGGAGATTAGGAAGGCTTTCTCTTCTCCGGGAAGAATAAACGTAAATCTTGCAAAGGCTGCGGAAACGAGACAGATAATTGATTTGCTTTGGGGTGCTGTTCTAACGAGGCTAATTTCTCTCTCCTCTGGAAGACTCGGAAGAGATTTCCTTTCAGCTGGGAGAGTTCAATCCCCCACCTTAAGGATAATTGTTGATAGGGAAAAGGAAATTAGGGAGTTCAAGCCCGAACCTTACTGGGAGATATCGGCAAAATTCGAAAAAGGAGTAGAAGCGAAGATTCCGAGGAGATTCAAGGATAAGGAGGAGGCAAAAAGAGTTTACGAAAAAATAGGAGACGGAATCGTTAAAAGCTTTGAAGAAAGAGAGAGGGTTGAGAAAAAACCGATACCCTTTAACACCACAGAATTTTTGAAGGAAGCTTCGAAGTTCATGCCTCCAGACAAAGCCATGGCGATAGCGGAAAACCTTTACATTAACGGTTACATTTCCTACCCCAGAACGGACAACACCGTTTATCCTCCATCCCTCAACCTCAAAAAACTCGTTAAGATGTTTCTCGATTCGGAGTTTGCTAAAGAAGCGAAGATCGCTCTTGAGGACATGAAGCCTTCAAGGGGTAAGAGGGAAACGAAGGACCATCCTCCCATTCACCCTACTGCTTTGGCTGACAGAAAGGAGTTGAGTAAGGATGAGTGGATTATTTACGAACTCGTCGTTAGGAGGTTTTTGGCAACCTTAGCTCCGGATGCTGTTTGGATGGTGAGGAAAGCCGAAATAATCTCTGGGGGAGAAAAACTCGTAGCTTCTGGAAAAGAGCTAATCAAAAGCGGGTGGAGAGCTATATACATCTACAGCAAAGCGGAGGATGTATTCCTTCCGAAACTTAGGGTTGGGGAGAGGTTAAAACTTCTCTCTAAGAAATTACACGAGAAGAAGACGAAGCCTCCTTCAAGATACAGCACAAGTTCTCTTATAAAGCTTATGGAAAAGTTGAATCTCGGAACTAAGTCCACGAGGCACGAGATTATAAAGAAGCTTTACAGCAGGGGATACGTGAGGGGGAATCCGGTAAAGCCGACCGAAACAGCGTTTTCTGTTGTGGAAGCTTTGAAAAAACTGTACGAGCCGATAACTTTGCCGGATATGACTGCGAAACTTGAAGAGGACATGAACAAGATTGAGGAGGGAAAAGTAGATCCAAAGTTCGTCGTTAAGGAATCCGTCGAGTTTCTGAGGAAGGTTCTTGAAAGCGCAAATAGAGAAGAGCTGTCTAAAATTTTAAGCGAGGGGATAAACAAGGACAAAATCGTTGGAAGTTGTCCCGAGTGCGGAGGAAACCTCGTTGTGAAGAAGGCGAAGAGGAGGTTTGTAGCTTGCAGTAACTATCCGGATTGCAAGTTCTCGCTACCTCTTCCGCAGAAGGGTTCTTTGTACGTTACAGCGAAAACTTGTAAAGAGCATGGAATGAAGTTCGTAAAGATAAAGCCTAAAAAAGGAAAAAGCTGGGAGTTCTGCCCCTATTGCAGCTACCTTTCCTGGGTCAATCGTTGATGCAAAGGAAGTGTCCGAGTTTCTCCCTCTTCGCTTTCAGATACTTCAAATTCTCTTCGCTGGGTTCGATTTCTATTGGTTCTCTAACAACGTCGAAACCGTAGTTTTTCAGTTCCTCTATTTTTTCCGGGTTGTTCGTCATGAGCCTAACTTTCTTTACTCCGAGATCCATTAGAATTTGGGCAGCAATCCCGTAGCTTCTCATATCCGGCGGGAATCCGAGTTCGAGGTTCGCTTCTACTGTGTCTTTCCCCTCATCTTGAAGTTTGTAAGCCATGAGCTTGTTTATCAGTCCTATTCCCCTCCCCTCGTGACCTTTCATGTAGATCAAAACGCCCTTATTTTCCGAATCTATCTTTTTCAGAGCTCTTTCAAGCTGCTCCCCGCAGTCACATCTTAAAGAGTGAAAAACGTCTCCAGTTAGGCATTCCGAGTGTATCCTCACAACACACTCTTCGAGACTTTCTCCCCTCACGAGGGCAACAACCTCCCCTATCGGAGTTTCGTAACCTATCGCCTTAAACTCTCCGTAGAACTTCGTTGGAAGTCTGGTCTCCACGACCCTCTTTACGGCTTTCTCCTCTTTAAGCCTCTTTGAGATGAGTTCCTCCATCGAAAAAGCTTCGAAGTCGTTCTCTTCGGCAAACTTCAAAGCGTAGTTCTTATCTGCAAACTCTCCTTCTTGGTTGAGCAGAAAAGCGTACACGGATATTGGTGAGTAACCTTTCATCTTCGCAACGTCTATGGCAGCTTCCCCAAAACCGGGTCTTTCGAGAACTCCGTTTTCCTTTACCTCTTCAATGAAAATTTTCCCTGGGAATTTCGCATCGTATATTTCGCCAGAAAGAATTTTCCTTATAGCTCTCAGCCTGCCAGAGGCTGTTAAATCTCCGTTGAAATCGACGGAAATAAGGTTCTTCCCTTCAAATTTAAAAGAATTAAGCCCAAGGCTTTCTATTATTCTCCAAGGCATGGCAATTCTTATCTCGTCACCGTTTTTCATTAGCATGTTGATTTTCTCTTTATCTACTTCCTCGGCTGGAAAACATATCGCAGCTCTGTTGTCTTTGTAGATGATGTAACCCATACTCCCCACTTCGAGGTGAGGTATATAATTTTTGAGATTTTTCTCAAAAATGTTAATCGACTTTCCTTCTTTTCAGCTCTTCTTCTCCTTTAATCATCTCCTCGTACTCCCCTTCGGTCATTTCGAGCACGTAGCTTCCCACGTAGCCGCACCTCTTGCAATAGTACTTTCCCGTGTAACCGCCAGCGTCGTATTCGATGTCGGTGGAATTACAAACCGGGCAAACCAAAATTTTCATGAATGAAGATTGGTAGCGAAGCTAATATACTTTGTGACGATGTTACCTTACAGCAATTGGATGTTACTAATTAACACCAAAATGATTTTAAATAAATAAAAAGATTTAAATATGTAACGATTAAATGTTGATAAGGTGAGAGAATGAAGGTGAAGAAGGTTGAGGGGAGAAAGAGAAGGATCTGCAAGTGCGCTTCGACTTGCTGAAAATCCGGAAATAATTTGTCGTGTATGCCAGTTTTACAAGCCGGGGAAAGAGGTACTTGAGTGCGGAGCTTTTAGAATTTTGAAATTTTTTGTAGAAAGCGGGAGGTTAAGCGTTGAGGAAATTGAGGAAGCGATTAAAATTATCGAAAAGACTACTTCTGAGGAGGTTTGAGAAAGCTTACGCCTACAACGCAAAAACCGACTCCCTCTACGAACTGGACGAGGAGGCTTTAAACTTTTTTATTTCCCTTGACGGAAAAGAGGTTGAGATAGAGGAAGAGCTTTATGAATACTTGAGGAGGGAGGGATTTTTCGGAAATTCGCTACCGGATTTTAAGGAGCAGAAGGAATTTCCGAGTTTAAGGTACTTGCTCGTTCACGTGACTTACAACTGCAACTTAAAATGCGAACACTGCTACGTTGAAAAAAGAGACGTTTTTATGGATCAAGAAGTTTTCGAATCTTTAGCCAGAAATTTCTACGAAATGGGAGGGTTAAAATTAATTGTAACCGGAGGTGAACCGCTGACACACCCTAAAATATTTGATTTCCTTAGAATAGCTCGGAAGTATCCGTACAGGATCGTTCTCCTGACGAACGGATTGCTTATAGATGAAAGAACGGCAAGAGAACTTTCAAAACTTGTTGATGAGGTTCAAATTAGTTTGGACGGGTTGAATGGGCATAAAATGCTGAGAGGTGTGGATTACCGAGTTGTTGTAGAGAAAATAAAGCTTTTGAGGGAACTGGTTGACGTTTCCGTTGCTACTATGATAACCAAGTACAACTTGGAAGAACTTGAGAGAATGAAAGATCTGGTAGAATCTCTCAAAGTTAAAAGTTGGAACATAGATTTTCCGAGTTGCAGCGAGGAAATAGTTCCAGATTTTGATAAGGCATCTCTGATCTCCCTCGGCTTTGGTGAAGCTCACGAAGCTGCGGAAGGATATTTGTGCGGAACTCACCTCGCCTCAGTCACTCCGAAAGGAGAAGTGACAAAGTGCGGATTTTTTGAAGACACTGTTGGAGATGTTTTCGATCTGGAAGACGCTTGGAGAGAACTTAGGAGGAAATACATATGGAGTCTTTCCGAGCTGAAGTGCAAGTGCGACTTCGTGAGGGAGTGCAAAGGAGGTTGTAGATACAGAGCTTTGCACTACTCCGGAGATATTTTCGGAGAAGATCCGGTGATGTGCGCGATTTTCAAAGCTCGGTAATTCTGTTTTTCGCTATGTAGATAATCTCGTCTCCCTCCGTTATTCTCAAACTCTTTTCGGGGTTTAACATCACCTTGTTCCCTCTTACGACACCAAGAACTATTGCATCCCGCTTTTCCTTCATTTCGAGCATTACCTCCTCGAACGTCTTGCCCATAGATCCGCTAATCTTATTTTCGAAGATGTCCATTCCCTCAGTGGACATAAGCTCGCTGAAGACGGAGGAAATCCTCGGAGCGAAAACGAATCTGCAAAGAAACAGTCCGGAGAACTCGTTTGATGATATTGTTTGTTCAACTCCAAGCATTTCGAGAGCCCTCTTTACTTTTGGATCTGATACAACGCAAGCGACTCTTATATTTTTATTTATCTTTTTTACGGCTATCGCTGAGAGGAGAGTTTCGTTGTCGGTTTTCCCGGAAATTATTGAAAAGGCGGCTTTTTCTACTCCAGCTCTTTTAAGAACTTCTTCGTCGGTTATGTCTCCATTAATAAAAACGAGGTTTTCGTGCTCTATTGGAATGCTTTCGACATCTGCAACAACCGCAACCTCTATTCCTTCCTTCAGAAGCTCTTTAACAGCCACCTCTATCACGCCGTTCCATCCCAGAGCAATAACGTGGTCTTCCATAAAGACCCTCGGTCTTCTTTTTAAACCTTTTTCGATCATAATTTCAGCCATTGAAGCGAGCATAACTCCGAGGACACCTATCCCGCTTATCATAACAAAAATTGATAAAACTTTTCCAATTTCGGTTTTCGGAGTTATGTCTCCGTAACCTACTGTCGTGGTGGTTGTTATAACCCAGTAAAGGGAGTCAAAAAGGGAAACTCCTTCGACTTTGTGAAACAGAAGGGAGGAAAATGTCCAGAGGAGAAGAATGTAGAGGGCTGAGTAGGCAAAAACCTTTCTTTCCTTTAGAACGGATGTTAGCTTTTTTAGGATTTTGATCAGAACTATCATAGTCTTTTCAGCTCTTCAACGAACTCGTCTATCATTTCCTTTGTTACGTGGGGCATCACTACCATTCTTATAGCTTTTGGCTCTCTTATCGTCGAGATGACCCATCCTCTCCTATATAGCTCCTCCTTTATTTTTTCTGCCCTTTCCGTTTTGAAAGCCACGACGTTCATAATTGGCTCAATTACAGGCTCGTAGCCGATCTCTCTCATCTTTTCGACGAGGTACTTCGTGTTTTCCATGCATTTTTCAACTATCTTTTTCATTCCTTCGAAACCGAGCCCTTTCAGCACGGCGTAACTTGAAGCGACTCCCGTTCCCGGACGGGTTCCGGTTAGTGTGAACTGATGCTTCGTCGTTAGGTAGGGAGTTTCTACTTCAAGCAGCTTCAAAAAGCTCTCGTCTCTGAAGAGAATGCCTCCAGCAGGAATCGTAGCCATTCCCATTTTGTGGGGATCCAAGGTTATGGAAGTTACTCCATCCAATTCAAAGTCGAAGGGAACTTTTCTTTCGAGAAATGGTAAAACGAGTCCACCAAAGGCTGCGTCAACGTGGAGGGG
>NZ_WANY01000214.1:0-5586 GCF_015521575.1 Ferroglobus sp. | reverse complement strand
GTCTTTTGGGCGTGAGCCATTCCTTGGTCAATCCTCAGATTGTGCGGGCAAGTAAAAACGCAGCTCATGCACTGCGTACACTTGTTTATCTCATTCCACAACTCCTCGTCATTTGCAAAGAACCTGTACTTCCTATTTCCTCCGTGCTTCTTAAAGATTGCCTCAGCAACAAGCGGAGCAACCTGTCCAACCTTCTCCGGCACTGGCAGGAAAACACCCGGCAACTCTCCGCTGACAAGAGCGTTGACGATCTTTTCGACTGGCCAGTCGCTTGCATCTGGCAAACCTCTCGCTGCTGCGTCGCTCGTTGCTATTAACGGAATGCCCATAGCCTTGCAAGCCTGCAGCAAGTCCGCTCTTATGCACTGTTCGTCACTTATCATTACATCAGGAATTCCGGACCTTATGACTCTCAACTGGTAGCTTATCGGACCGAAGATTTTAGCTCTTCCCCCACTAACTCTCGTCATGTCGTGGGCTGTACAGCAAAGTCCAGCGATTTCGAAATCATCAAGTCTACCCATCTCCTCAAGGTAATCGAGAATCGGTTTGGAATACAGAACGTTGTGACCCACAACCACGATCACAGGCTTGTTCTTGTCAACTATACCAAACCCCGTATCCGTCAACGGAACGTTTGGTTCAGCTTTCGGCATGTTGTAAGCTACAATCTGAGCTATATCTGCTATTTCCATCACCACATGGTCAACCATGCTTATGTGCATCGCTTTACTCTCGTAGTCAAGGTAACTCTCTTCGTTTCCTATGTGCGTTGCATGCAAAACTCTCATCAACTCTCTCTCAGCCCACTCCATCGCTTCCCTCAAATCCCCAAGAGTTCTTGGTCTTATTCCAACGACGGTTCTTATTATTGGAGCTTCTACATTTACATTTCCTCCGAGGTCAATCGGATAATCTTCCCCAAGCTCTTCAATTAAATGATCAAGTAAGTGTCTCGCATGTCCTCCGTGGGAGGCAGCTCCGATACAACAAGCAATAGTAACGAGTCTCGCCTTAGCAGTCTTTAAATCAATTCCGCAAGCTCCTTTCTTGTTCTGGGACAGATCGCAGGGACCCATCGTACAGAGGTTGCAGAAGTCTTGGACGGGAGCGTAGAAAGGTTCGTATCTCTCAAGCAACTTCATGTCCCACTTTCTCAACTCGATGATTCCCGGTTTCGGAGTTGGGCCCATCTCTTCTGCCCATTCCTCAGCTTCCTCGATTACCTTACCTATTTTTATGCTTACGTTCCTCATTTCGTCTATCGCAAAAATACCCTCTCTCAACTCAAACGCCATACAAACACCTCCATCCCACAATTAACTTTTGTTTTAAAACTATATACGTTTTTCCCTTTTATTCGAAATTCCCGGTTAACGAACTTTAACTTATAGGTCATAATTCTATCCCCTTTCTTTTATTATTGTTATTATTTCATCGGGTTTTGTAACCTCTCCGTCTGCTAACTCCACTGTGGCTTTAAACTTTTTGAAATTTTCAAAATCCGTAAGGTAGGAAGCATATATGCTGTTGGGAATAACAGCACCATTTTCCGGAGCTGCATCGGTGTAAAGGAGTTTGAGTTTTACCGATCTTCCGTTTGCAGTTATTTTAACGATGCTCCCCTCTTTAAGTCCGTTTTTCTTCGCAAATTCTTCATCGACATAAATTACAGCGGAACTCTCCACGTAATCTTCGCTGAACTTTCCCCTGTCAACCCCTTCGCTCTGAAAGCTAATTCTCGCGACAACAACTTCAACTTCAAACTTTTTGAGGTATTTGGCAAACTGGAGCGGCATCAGACCACCTCCAGAAACTCGTTCAAAATCGTGACATCGTTGATTTCCCTCTGCTCCAGCGGTTCAAGCTCAACTTCCACCCCGTCAATCCTCTTCATCTTTCCTCCCGTCTCTATTCCGGAAATAGCTGAGGGAATAACCACGCTCGCAATTTTTCCTGTGAAGTTCTCCCTCGGATCGATGACGATCGTTTTGATCTTAGCAAGTTTTTTCGAGTATTCGAAAGGCAGAGAAGCTACTGGGTCGGTGCCAATAACTACCGCCGCATCTATCTTTTCCTTTTCGAGTAACTCGTAGAATGCAAAATCTTTCGAAGATCTCTTCTCTCTGAAGCTGTACTTGTTAACTTCCCTAACTTTTTCGAAGAGAGTTTCGTTAAAGCCGCGCATGTTTGGGTGGCATCCAGCTGGAATGAAGTAGACTTTCGTTCTCTCATTCAGCTTCTCCATCATTTCGATGAATTTTTCGTAATTTCCTTTCAGCCCGTATCTCAATCCAAGTCCGCCGATTATAACGTTGAAGTCCGATTTTTCCATCTCTTTAACGATTCTTGGAACGTCCTTTTGATAAACCTTCGGCGCTTTACCTTCGGCTGCATCTATAAAAGCTTGCACGAGCTCAAGATCGTCGTTAACCTTGATAAACTTCGCATTTTTCTTAGCCAATTTCGCTGTGTGGGTCTTTCTTATATCTGCTACAACAAGAAATCTGTCCTCTTCATACCCACGCTGCCTCTTCTTGCCCCTCGGATAGTACGTGAACTTAGACATGTGTCTTGAAAGGCTGTGGAAAGGGTCTGTTCCCCAGTAAAAAATCACGTAGGCGTAATCTCTCACTTCATCGAGGGTTGTTGTTGGAAGTTTACCTCTCAAAATTAATTCTACAAAATCCCCAAGACAGAAGGTTGAGTTGTCGTCTATGTAAGCCTCCTTTTTTTCAGCAATTTCTACGGCAAGCTTTTGAGCTTCAAGGGTTGTCGTGTCGAGTCCGTAAATGGCAAGATTTTCCGCTTCGCTTACAATTTTCTTCGCTTCTTTCATAGCCTCCTCAAAGCTTACTTCCTTTCCGTCCACTTTAGGTTTCGCTCTGGCTTCGTTGTGATGAGTGAGAAGAGTAGATCCTTTTCTACATGCGTGGAGTACCTTTCCATCTTTGATTTCAACATCCTCGCAAAGTAAAGCACAGCCGGTACAAGTTACCATGTTTATCCCTCCAAGAAACTTATCGCATCTGTCGGGCAATTTTCTCTGCAAGCCACGCAAAGAACTCTGTTCTTTCCGTACCTTCTGCAAATCGTTAAGTTAATTACCTTCACCTTGCCGTCTTCTACTCTAAGAATCGGATTCTCCATCTTAATGCCCAGCCCACTCCCCGCTCCGTAAGGGTCTTCCGCAGCATGAACCGGGCAAACAACTATGCAATTGGCACAGCCAGTGCACTTGCTCTCGTCAACTATTAACCCGGTCTCAGTAGCCTCTTTTAGAGGTTCAAGGAGTTTTAAAAGTTGTTCCCTCTGCTTAGCGTACTTATCCTCTTCGAAAAGTGGTTTACAATCTTCTATTTGCTTTTCTCTGTTTATGACTTTGAAGGCAAAACTCATGCAAGTAGGCTCTCCGCACTTCTTGCAGTTCGTTTTGGGAAGCAGCTTGTAAATTTCCATCGGAGTTATAGCCATTAACTGGAACTCGCCAGATTAATAATTTAAGCTTTCGCTTTTTGTTAATTTGTAATCAAAACTGTTATCAAAAAATTATTGATTATTGTTATTAAATGATAACAAAAATTTATTTGGTAATAACCAATAGAAAAACTTAACTCCACTATCGAAAACGAGATAAAAACATGAAAATAAGAATGGGCGACCTGGTTTTCGAAGCGGAGATAAGGTGGGTTGAAGATTTAAAGCCCGTACTTGCGTATCCCGAAGAAATAGGGAAAAACTTCCCAGCGTACTACATGTTCAGAGACGTTTACAAGGAGAAAGGAGATAAAGAAAAGATCGCTGAACATGGAGTGAGATACGACATCACCTACATTCCTCCGGCCAAGATCGGAAAAGAGCTCATAAAAACATACGGACATTACCATCCGAAGGCGAATTCGGTCAGCTACCCAGAGGTTTACGAAGTTCTTGAGGGAAAAGCGATATACCTACTCCAGAGGGATATAGAAGTGAGTAGAGTTGTCGCTGTTTTTGCTGAAAAAGGAGATAAGGTAATTATTCCTCCAGACTACGGACACGTGACGATAAACCCGGAAGATAAGCCGTTAAAAATGGCTAACTGGGTCAGCAGAAACTTCAAATCGATATATGAGCCATACACGGAAAGAAGGGGTGCTTGCTATTATTATACCACTGATGGATGGTTGAAAAATGAAAAATACGAGCAAATTCCAGAGCTTGAAATTGCAAAGTGTGACTTCGAAGAGATTCTCGGGCTGTCGAAGGACGAGGAGATGTACTCCCTCGTGGATGATCTAAAAAAACTTGACTTTCTAAACAACCCAGACAAATACGCTGAAAAACTCGAAAAAACACTAAGAGTCGATTAAAGCTCTAACCGGTGCGATGGGAGGCATTTCCCTCTTGTGTCTGCTCGATTCTATCAACCTCAAAACCCTCTCAACTTCTTCTTTCGTCACACCAGCAACTTCAGGTATTTTTTCCACGGGCACACCACTTTCAATAGATTTCAAAATGCTGTCGAGCTTTTTGTAGCTTAAACCTATTTCATCCTCGTCCGTCTGCCCTCTCCAAAGCCTTGCGGAGGGCTTTTTCTTTATTATCCTCTCAGGCACACCTAAGTATTTCGCAAGCTCCCAGACCTCGGTTTTATAGAGATCGCCGATTGGCAGGAAATCTACACCTCCGTCACCGTACTTCGTGAAGTATCCCACTCTAAGTTCGCTCTTGTTTCCAGTTCCAGCGACAAGCAAATTTCGCTTGTTAGCGAAGAAGTAAAGGATCGTCATCCTAACTCTCGGCTTTATGTTAGCTAACGCAACCCCATTGCTTCCAAGCTTCGAAATGAAGCTTTCGACTATTTCGTTTATGAAAACGACTTCGTGATCAATTCCGAGTATTCTACAAACTTCAACGGCATCCTCAATATCCTCTTCCGGAGTAACTCCCTTCTCGGGCATTATAACTCCGAGAACTCTATCCTTTCCGAGAGCTCTCGTCGAGAGAAAAGCCACGGTTGCGCTGTCAACTCCTCCGCTTATTCCCACAACGACTCCGTTCGCTTTCGCTTCCTCAACCTTCTTCTTTATAAACTCCTCAATTCTCTCCGCAACCTTATCCCACATCACTACCACCTATGAGCTTGAGAAGCAGAGCTTTTTGAGCGTGCAACCTATTCTCAGCCTGATCGAAAACAACGGAATACTCGCTATCGATAACATCGTCGGTAATTTCCTCCCCCCTGTGTGCTGGTAAACAGTGCATGACTACCACATCTTCCTTAGCTTCGTTAACCAGTTCCATGTTAACCTGGTAGGGTCTAAAAACTTTTAGCCTTCTTTCCCTCTCCTCCTCCTGCCCCATCGACGCCCATACATCAGTATATATCACATCCGCTTCTCTAACAGCCTCTTTGGGGTCTCTAACTATTTCGAACCTCCCTCCAAGTTCTCTGGCTTTCTTCAAAATTTCATTCGGCGGATCGAAACCCTCAGGAATCGCTAGTTTCAATTCAAAACCAAGAATTGACGAAGCTAAAAGCAGCGAGTTGCAGACATTGTTGCCATCTCCAACCCACGCCACCTTCACGTCTAAACTCCCCTT
>NZ_WANY01000213.1:0-11076 GCF_015521575.1 Ferroglobus sp. | reverse complement strand
GTCTTTACATGGTGGGAGTTAGAAGAGAGGATGTTTTTCAGAACATGGTAAACTACAGCCTCTTCACGGGAGGTTTGGGATTTCACTACGCCGCTGAAAGGATAGGAGCTACGACAATCCCGGCTGGCGTGGGGAATACGAGAAGGCAGTTAGAACTCATGATGGATTTGGGTACGACTGTCATCCACTGTACGCCAAGCTATGCTTTGAGGATTAAGGAAGTTGCTGAGGAGTGGGGTTTAAGCTTTGAGGGGAGCAGACTCAGGATCGGATGCTTCGGGGCTGAACCTTGGAGCGAAAATTTGAGGAAAAGACTCGAAGAATTTTTCGGAATTAAAGCCTTCGACAGCTACGGTTTGAGCGAAATGAATGGCCCAGGAATTGCCTTTGAATGTGAAGAGCAAAACGGCTTGCACGTATGGATCGATCACTACTTCGTTGAGATTGTTGATGAGGAAGGTAATCCGATGGGGGATGGAGAAAAAGGCGAACTGGTTTTAACTGCTCTAACAAAAGAAGCAATGCCCATCTTGAGGTACAGAACTGGAGATGTAACGTTTTTAATCGATGAAAAGTGCTCCTGCGGAAGAACTCATCCGAGGATAGCGAGAATAAGCGGGAGGGTTGATGACATGGTAGTTGTAAAGGGAGTGAACGTTTACCCTTCTCAAGTGGAGCACTCTCTGATGAAAATTCCGGAAGTTAGCGGAGAATTCCAGATAATCGTCGACAGAAACACCCTCGACAATGTAACTGTCAAGGTGGAGGTCTCGGAGGAAAAAGTGAACTCGAAGAATTTGAAAGCTAAAATCGAAGAGACCCTTAAATCAGACCTTGGTGTTAGGGTTAACGTGGAACTCGTGAAAAAAGGAGAGTTGGAGAGAACAAGCGGAAAAGCGAAAAGAGTTGTGGATTTGAGGAAAAATTGTTAATTACCTTCCTTTGAATCCGAAGATGTTCCTCGCTATTATCAGCTTCTCTATCTCCTTCGCCCCCTCGTAAATCTCCGTTATCTTCGCATCTCTGTAGAACTGGTTTATCGGATACTCGTCGATGTATCCGTATCCTCCGTGGAACTGCAAAGCCCAGTTGCAGGTTTCAACTGCCACCTCTCCAGCGTACCACTTAGCCATTGCTGAAAGAGTGTTATCTGGCTTTCCTGTTTCAACCTGCACCGCAGCAGCTCTGTAGGTTAGCGTTCTCGCAGCCTCTATTTTCGTCGCCAGCTCAGCTATCTTGAACTGGATGTACTGGAAAGCAGCCAAAGGAACTCCAAAAGCTTTTCTTTGCTTCACGTAATCCACAACGAGCTTTAACGCTCCCCTCGCAATTCCTACAGCCTGTGCCGCAACCCAAACCCTCGTTATGTCGAAGAACTCCATCATGTAGTAGAAGCCTTTTCCTTCCTCTCCCACCAGATTTTCTGCTGGAACTCTGACGTTGTTCAAGCTAACTTCCGCTGTATCAGTAGCTCTAATCCCCATCTTTCCTGTTATTTTCGTGGCTTTGTAACCCTCTCTATCCGTTTCTACTATGAAGTAGCTTATTCCCTTGTGTCTTTCTTCGAAGCTCTTTGGCTCGGAGGTTCTTGCCGTAACGAGGATGAAATCTGCTATGCTTCCGTTTGAAATGAACTGCTTAGTTCCGTTCAAAACCCATTCGTCACCGTCTTTAACAGCCCTTGTTTTTATGCTTGCTGAATCGCTTCCGGCATCTGGTTCAGTGTTAGCCATGCCCATTATCGCATCTCCCTTCGCAACTTTTGTAACGTACTTCTCCTTCTGCTCCTCGCTTCCGTGCAAAAGAAGTATCTCAACTCCGAAAGTCGGAATCAAGCAAGCCAATCCTAAACCCGGATTTACTGCTGAGAACTCTTCCATTACAATCATCTGCTCAATCGGTCCGTAACCTCCTCCTCCGTATTCCTCCGGAATGGCTACAGCATGGAATCCAAGTTTTGCGCACTTCTTCCAAAGCTCGAAGGGGAACTTCTCTTCTCTATCGCACTCTCTTGCGAGTTCTGGAGTAAACTCCTTCTCAGCGAATTCTCTCGCAGCTCTCCTTATATCCTCCTGCTCTTCGGTAAACTGAAAACTTATCGGCATACCACCACCTCTGAAGTATAATTCTATCTAAGGAAGTATAAAACTGTTTTGGCGAAGATAAAAATTCTTTAAGCTCCAATTCTGAAAAGAAATGTATATATACCACCTAACGCAAACTTCGTAAAAATAATGACAAATCTGAGGAAGATTTAACTTTTTCGATCTCTATTCGGCAAATAAAGCCACGAGAACGGGAAAAGTTTATATAATTAAAGAACGTGAAAGAAATTGTATGGCAGTAGCTATTATTGGAGTTGGACACACTAAATTCGGAAACAGGAGAGACGTTAACGTTCCGGAACTCGCTTGGGAGGCAATGAAGCAGGCTTTCGACTCGGCAAACGTTGAGCAGAAGGATGTAGACTTCTTCGTCGTTGGAACAGCCGGATTGTGGAGCAGCGAAGCGGCAGTACCCTCCCTCATGGCGGAGTACGCTAAACTCGGAGTAGGAAGCATGCGAGTTGAAGCGGCTTGTGCAACCGGAAGTGCGGCTATAAGGGTTGGATACACCGCTATAGAAAGTGGAGAAGCCGATGTAGTTCTCGTTCTCGGCGTGGAAAAAATGCAGGAGTCTACGAATCCAACGGTGATCGAAATTATCGGCAGATTCGGAAGTTACTTCTGGGAGTTCGAAAATTTCGGTTTGACTTTCCCAGCCTACTATGCCTTACATGCCACAGCCTACATGGCTAAGTACGGAGCGACGGAAGAGGACTTCGCAAGAGTTGCTGTGAAAAACCACTACTACGGAGCGAAAAATCCGAACGCTCAATTCCAGAAGGAAATAACGCTCGAAACAGCTTTGAATTCACCCTACATTGCTTGGCCCTTTAAACTTTACGACTGCTCACCGATAACCGATGGGGCAGCCGCTGTTGTTTTGGCGAGCGAAGAAAAGGTTAAGGAATGGGGAATAGAGGAGAAGGTTTGGATTCTCAGTCAGGGCGTTGGGACTGGAACGGCGAATTTAAGCAAGAGGGAAAGCTTCACGTCACTTAAATCTGCCGCTTTTGCAGCCGAGCTTGCTTACAAGAAAGCTGGAATCGATATGGACGCTCCTTATAAGCAATTAGACGGGGCAAACGTTCATGATTGCTTTACCGCAGCGGAGATAATAGCTTACGAAGATCTGAGGTTTGCCAAGAGGGGAGAAGGTGTTGAGCTTATAAGAAACGAGCAAACATACATCGGCGGAAGGATTCCCGTAAATTTGGATGGCGGTTTGAAAGCTAAGGGTCATCCGATAGGCGCTACTGGAGTTTCCCAGGCTGTTGAAGCTTACAAGCAGCTTTTAAGTAAGGCTGAAGCTGGTAGACAGGCTGAGATTAAGAACGGAAGATGGCTTACCCACAACGTTGGAGGGACTGGACATTACAGCTACGTTACGATATATTCCCTTGAAAAGAGGTGATTTTTGTGGAGGAGTTTAAGAAGGCTGTTGAGAGGAATATAGCGGAGTACGGATTTCCGGTGGCTTTGGATGAGAAAACCGGAGCTATGCAATGGGTTGACATGAGGAAGCTTGAACTAAGCTACCTGATCTGCATAGATAACATTGCTCCCTTCTTCGAAGGAATGAGGGAAGGCAAGCTCCTAACGACCAAATGCAAAAAGTGTGGCGAGCTGTTCTTCCCTCCCCAGAAAGACTGTCCGAATTGTAGAGTGAGCGAGATGGAGTGGGTTGAGCTGAAGAAGGAGGGAGTCCTCGAAACTCTTACTGTTGTTTTCGTCAGACCTCCAAGCTTTGCCATGCATGATCCTTACACTGTGGCTATAGCAAAACTCGACGATGGGGTAAAAATAACAGCTTGGCTCAGAGGAGATCCAAGAAAAGTCAAGCCGGGGCAGCGAGTGAGAGTTGAGATATCGAGAAGAAAAGAAGGGTATTTAATGTATGAGCTCGTTCCCATAGAGGGGTGATGAAATGGAGATTAAGAAGGTGGCTGTTGTTGGAGCCGGAACGATGGGAAGCGGAATAGCTCAGGTTTGTGCAATGGCCGGCTATGAGGTGTGGGTTAGGGACATAAGCGAAGAAATTTTGGGCAAAGCTAAGGAGACGATCGAGAAGAATTTGAGGAAGGCTGTAAACAAGGGGAAGATCAGCATTACAAAGCTGAAGGAAATTGAAACCAAACTTCATTTCACAACGGACTTGAAGGAAGCTGTGGAAGATGCTGATCTTGTGATTGAGGCGGTTCCCGAAGTTATGGATTTGAAGAAGCAGGTATTCAAAGAGATTTGCGAGTACAACAAGAAGGCAATTCTCGCGACGAACACTTCCGGATTGAGCATAACCGAGCTTTCGAAAGCAACAGACAGGCCAGACAAATTCGTTGGAATGCACTTCTTCAACCCTGTGCCGGTTATGGCTCTCGTAGAAGTTATAAAAGGAGAGCACACGAGCGAGGAAACCGTTAAGATAGCGGTTGATTTCGTTAAAAGTCTTGGAAAAACTCCGGTTGTTGTTAAGAAGGACGTTACCGGATTTATAGTTAACAGATGTCTCGTTCCTTACTTGGTCTTGGCCATACAGGATGTCGAGAACGGCGTGGCAACTAAAGAGGAAATAGATGCCACGATGCTCTACAACTACAAGTTCCCGATGGGACCGATAGAGCTTTCCGACTTCGTAGGACTGGACATTCTGTATTACTCCACCCAGCAGTGGGACATCGTACCGAAATCGAAGCTTCTTGAGGAGAAGTTCAACGCTAAGGAGCTCGGAATGAAAACCGGAAAAGGATTCTACGACTGGAGGCAGGGAAGACCGAAGATTCCGAAGGAAGCAGCTGGAAAGTACGACGCTCTTAGGCTCATAGCTCCTATGGTGAACATAGCTGCAAGCCTTATTGAAATGGGCGTTGCAAGTGCCGAGGAGATAGACACGGCAATGAAGCTCGGAACGAACATGCCGAAAGGTCCTTGCGAGCTTGGAGACGAGATTGGCTTGGACGTCATTTTGGCTAAAGTCGAAGAAATTTACAAGGAGAAGGGTTACGAAATTCTGAAGCCATCAGAGTACCTGAAAAAGCTTGTAGCTGAAGGAAAGACAGGAAAGAAGGCTGGAGCGGGATTCTACAATTACGAGAAGGCGGCTTACATGAACATAAAGATTGAGAAGGTCGAAGAGGGAATAGCGAAGCTCGTCATAAACAGACCTCACAGACTCAACGCTTTGACGATAGAAACCCTAGATGAAATAGTAAGAGCCTTGGAAGAGCTTGAAAAAGACGAAAGCGTGAAGGTTCTGATAATAACGGGAGAAGGAAGAGCGTTCTCAGCGGGACTTGATCTGCAGGCAACATTGGAGGGAGATATGCTGAGACCGGCTGTAGCTATGATGCTTGCCATGAAGGGGCAGCAGACGTTTACGGCAATAGAGAGATTCTCGAAGCCGGTTATAGCTGCGATAAACGGTTACGCCTTTGGAGGAGGTTGCGAACTCGCTTTAGCTTGCGATTTCAGAATAATGGCGAAAGGAGCTCAGATTGGTTTAACAGAGACAGCATTGGGAATTATCCCCGGCTGGGGTGGAACGCAAAGAATGGCTAAAATTGTGGGAATTGCCAAGGCTAAGGAACTCATAATGCTTGCCAAGAGGCTTAGTGCCGAGGAAGCTGAAAAAGTAGGGTTGGTTCACAAGGCTGTTGAGCAAGAGAAGTTCTGGGAGGAAGTGATGAACTTGGCAAGGACTTTAGCCAAGGGTGCTCCGATCGCTTTGAGACTTGCGAAGTATGCGATAAACTTCGGCTACGAATTGCCGGTTGAAGCTGGACAGGCTTTGGAGTCAGCCTACTTTGGCGTCGTTGCCTCCACAGAAGACGTGCAGGAGGGATTTGCTGCCTTCTTTGAGAAGAGAGAGCCGAAGTTCAAAGGTAAATAATCAATCATTTAATTTTTTTAGAAAAAATAATTAAACTTCTCGCAAAAATCTCTCAGGAGGTGGTTAAGTGAAGATAATTGTTTTAGCGAAACATGCAGCAGATCCAGAGAGCGAGATTCACCTCAAGGACGAGAAAACACTTGATGAGAGAGGTTTGGTTTTCGACATAAACGACTGGGATAGGTATGCTATCGAAGAGGCGATAAGGATCAAGGAAAACATAGGAGGAGAGGTTGTGGTTGTGGGAGTTGGAAAGAGCGACGACACTCTGAGAAAATGCTTGGCGATGGGTGCGGACAGAGCGATAAAGATACCCATCGATGAGGGAATGGATCCTTTTGTAACGGCTTCGGCGATAAAAGAAGTAGTAGAAGCTGAAGGTTTCGACTTGATAATAGCCGGTTTGATGAGCCAGGACTACAACAACGCTCTCGTTGGTACGCTTCTGGCTGGAATGCTCAACGTTCCTTACGCAACAGCGGTAACTTCTCTGAAAATAGAGAACGGCAAGGTTAGAGTGACAAGGGAGCTTGAAGGTGGATATCAGGAAGAGGCTGTTTTGAGCACGCCTTGCTTAATTACCGTGCAGAGCGGTATTAACGAGCCAAGATACGTGTCGATAATGGGTATTAAGAGAGCGAGAAGCAAGGAGCTTAAAGAAGTCAGCGTTTCCGCTCCCGAAGGAGTGTACGAAGTTGAAAGGATGTACTATCCTCCGGTAAAGAAAGCTGAGATAATTACCGGCTCTCCGGACGAAATCGCTGACAAACTTATTCAGATACTCAAGGAGAGGGGGTTGCTATGAGGGTTTTTGCTGTGGCTGAGATCAGGCTTGGAGAACTCGATCCGGTTAGCGTTGAGCTTCTCAATTTGGCAAACGCCGTAAAGGGAGATGGAAAGAGCGAAGCTGTTGTAATTGGCAAGGATGTAGGAAAATTTGCCGAAGAACTTGCAAAGTACGCTGACGTCGTCTGGAAGATAGAGGACGAATCCTTGGAAAACTACAATCCGGAACTCTACGCCGATGTTCTCTTGCAGCTGTTCGAGAAAGAGAAACCGGACTTAATTCTATTCCCGAACTCTTCAAGAGGAGCAGAACTTGCTCCGCTTGTGGCTTCGAAGCTAAACGCTCCGATTGCCACGGACGTTGTAGGAGTTGAAGTGAAGGATGGCATTAAGGTGAGCAGGTACATATTCCAAGGGAAGTTGATGGTTGACATAATGCTCAAGAAAGCCGAGTGCTACGTTCTCACTGTCAGACAGGGTGTTTTCAAAGAAGGAGAGGAGATGAAAGGAGAAGTAAAGGAAGCGGGGATCAAGCCGAGTATAACTCCAAGAAGAGAGTTCGTCGGAATTATTGAGCCAGAAGTTGGAGAGGTCGACATCTCCCAAGCTGATATAATAGTTTCAGTCGGAAGGGGAATAGAAGATGCTTCCAACATAGAGCTGGCTGAAGAACTCGCTAAGCTTCTTGGAGGCGTCGTGGCTGGAAGCAGACCGGTGATAGACAACGGATGGCTGCCAAAGGACAGGCAGGTTGGAATTTCCGGAAAGACAGTAAAGCCGAAGCTGTACTTGGCTTTGGGAATAAGCGGGGCTTTTCAGCACGTTATGGGGATGAAGGACAGCGAGCTTATAATTGCTGTGAACAAAGATCCTGAGGCTCCGATATTTGGAGTAGCTCACTACGGCATAGTTGGAGACATTTTCGAGATAGTCCCAGTTCTGATCGAGAAACTCCAGAAAATCAAGGGATAAACCAGATTTTTATTTTTTTATAAAACTCCAGTTAACAGTAAAAGTACGGTTATCGCCACCAACACTATAAGGACATCCACAACTCTAACTACAAAGGAGTTTTCGGAAGACACGATCTCTTCGAGATCCACCGAAGAAATTACCTTTTTCTCATCTACTTTTCCACCCTTCAATTCCGGGACTTCTCCGTCTTCCATCAAAGCCTCTATGTCTTCCCTCATGCCAACCTCAAAAAGTACTTTAATTTCCCGTACTTTTTAATTTCGGTCTTCATACCAGCCATGTTTTTCGCAAGCTTCGCAACATCCTTTGAAACAGCTGAGGACGGAAAAGCTACCACGAAAGGCTTACCGATTTCCCACGCTTTTTTCACGAGTTTTGACTCCCTTACGATTCCGGCGAGATTTTCACTGATCTCTTTCTGCGCAAGTTCGGCAAGAGCTTTTTCGCCTTTGTATCTGTTAACGATAACTCCGCTAACCTCCTTACCAATTGAAGAGGCTACGCTTATAACTCTCTTTCCGTCCTCTATTGAAGCTTTTTCCGGATTTACGACCACGTAAATTTTCTCGGAAGCCATAATTGGAAGTAAAGCATACTTACTCAATCCGGCGGCAACATCAACGATAACGAAGTCGTAATCTTTATCCAACTCCTTAACAACTTCCGGAAAACCGTCTAAATCTATTTTCTCAAGTGGTCCGGAGGAAGGGAGAACGTGGAGCGTTGTTTCTTTTTTTCCAACTTTAAACGGCAGCTCGTATATGGCTTCCTTAAGCGAAGCTTCCCCTTTTAAAACTTCGGGAAGTGAAGCTGACGGACTTAAATTCAAATGCACGTGAACGTTGGGTAAGGCAACATCTCCATCAACAACAACTGTTCTGCCAAGAAAAGAGAGGAGAACAGCCACATTTACAGATATCGTCGTTTTCCCAACTCCGCCCTTTCCCGAAGCTATTGCTATGATCATTTAAGGGGAATTTGCATCTCCTAAATATAACCTTTTTTAAACACTGTAATTCAAGCAAATCCCAAACATTTTGAAAAAGTTCAAAAACTCTTAGCTTCAACTACACCCATGGAAGAGGACAGACTTCTGTTGCTTGTGGAGAAACTTTCGGAAGAGGTGGAAGTTGAAAAGCTTGAAAGGCTTTTGTACATGCTCATAAAACTTGTAGAGGACGAAAAACTTATGAAGGCTTTGGAGCTCGTGGAAAGCCTTATTGACGGTATAACTTTACTCTCAGAAATGTACGACGAGAATTTGCAGAGCAGAATTGAGAATTTGATAGAAGCTGTCGCTCCCTGTGCTTTGAACATGGATAGAAAGGTGGGAGTAATCAGTGAAGCAGCAGCTCAAGCTTTGAGCGAAAGCTTAAACTACGAACCAGTGGGGTTGAGGGATTTATTAGGAGCTTTGAGAGATCCGAATGTTCAGAAAACACTTGGATTTTTAGTTAAATTCGCTAAAGAGTTTGGAAAGAGAATTTAAAACTTTTTTACTTCTTCTCCTTCAAAACCCTCACAGCCTTTTCCAGAACTTCCACAGTAGCTTTTCCGTAAACTTGAGGATTTCCGTCTGCCGAAATTACAGTATTTGCTTCTATCGTAACTTTCTCGTTGTAATCCAAGCTTACCGTTTGGGTTACTATCGGCTCGATCTCTCTGAGTTTCTCTTTGGTGTACTCTGCCACAACCAGCGGTTCGCTTACTGAAGAAACAACGGCCGGAAAACCAACGAATGTCGCCATCGCAAGTCCGCCAGCAGAACCCTTTCCGAGGAACTCTTTCGAAGTTAAATTCACGAAGATGTTTCCGAATATTCCTTCGATTCTCTTTTCGCTGACCGTGATTCTTCCCCGGAATTTCTTTGGCTTAGCACGAACCTTTTCTCCTTTCATGAACTTTTCGGCATCAATCTGGGTTATTTTTCCGTTAATTGTTGCTAAAATTGTGTTTCCGGCAACAACGTCGTTAAAAGCGAGTCTGTCCGTTTCAATAACCCTTAAAGCATCGAGTTCGATAACTTCAAGTTTTTCCGGATCGAAGTCGGGAGGTGTTATGAGCTTTCCCACGTTTGTAGTTCCCGTTCCAATGCAGAGTAGAGGTGTTTTCGGTTTTGCTGAAGCTGCGTCGCTTGCAGTCCCATCTCCCCCGAAAACAACTATCAAATCGACCTTTCCGTCCATCAACCTCACTAATCTCTTTGTGTCCTCTCCCGTGAAAGTCCTTTTTATCCTCACGACCTCAGCTCCTTTAAAATAGATCTCTCCGAGTTCTTCCTGAGCGACGAGCTTAACTTCTCCAAGTTTTTCCACGACTTCTCTCACGAGATTTTTGTCGACTCCTTTCCCGGCGTAGGGGTTAATGACGATTCCCAGCTTCATTCTAAATACCTCAGCATTAACTCAAACGCTTCCCTCTCTTTTTCTCCTCCGCACTTCTCAACTAATTCCTGATATTCCAGAGCTTTTCTCTTGAACTCCTCCCTTTTGAAGTAAACGTATCTCGTTGCGTTGACCAAAGCTTCTATTATGGCGTTAAATCCTCTGTTCACTGCCCTTATCTCTCTTTTAACGACCCCTCCCCTAACGAATTCTAAGTAGGCGATGCTTCCTTCAAGCTTGGCGTCGAACTCCAGCCAACTTAAAGCGCTTTTCAGAATCGGAGGATCCAGACTTTCGAAGTACTCTTCGCTCAAATCTTCAAACGAAGCTTTTACAAAAATTATCGGATCGTTAACGACGTTCACGTAAAGTTTTCCGCTCTTTTTCAAAAACTCTTTCGTGTGATTTTCGTAAAGTCTGACGAAAATCTTATCTCTAACAACAACTCCGATGGGAGCAGTGTTTATCCACTCCCCCAAGGTTATCCCTATGACCTCGTTTATCCCTTCCCTCAACCCGAACTCTTCAAGCAATTTTCGCACCCTCCATTAAAGCGAGGTATATTCCTGCTGCCACGATGTCGGCTATGCTCCCCGGATTTATTTTTCTCTCTATCAGCTTTTCGTCGAATTCCATGAAAATTGAAAAATTCCCGAGCTCTTCGAAATCCTTAAGACAAACTTTCACCTCTTCCATAATCTTTTCAGCCAAAGATTTCCCGTGTTTCGCTATTACAAGCGGATCGGGAACTTTCGATAGCATTTCATGGTAAGCTAAGACTATAGCCTTCTCAAGGCTGAACTTTTCACTCCAGTAAAGTATTCTGCTTTTGCAGTCAGTAGTGAGTTTATAACCATTCGTAAGCTCCTTAGCCACAACGTTCTCTTCGGGAGCTCTTCTCATCCATTCGTAAAGAGAAAGCTTGTTTTCCGCTATTTCCTTC
>NZ_WANY01000212.1:0-7118 GCF_015521575.1 Ferroglobus sp. | reverse complement strand
GTTTTAAAGAGGGGGATCTCGAAGGAAGGTGCGTTCTTCTCTCTTCACTTTTTTTATCTTTTTCAATATACATCTCCGGTTTTAACGCTCTAATTTCTCTATGCTCGATAGCGATTTCCGCAGCATTCTCCAAAGGAAAAGTCCTCAGGTTTATCTTTGGGTTTCTTCCAGTAATAATGCTCCTTTTTATATCTTCCCTCATCTCAGGATTCAACGTTCTTATCGCTTTCATAGGAATTCTCTGTTCCGGAGCTTTGATTACCTCCTCAAAGTACTCCGAAATTGCTGGGGCATTAATCTACTTCAGATTCCCGGAAAAGTTCGTTAGCTACGTGGGAATATCCTTAGCTTTGCTGCCAACAGTTATCAACGATCTCGAAAACGTGAAATTTCTCTACGGAAGAAGCGTGAAAGAGTACTATTCAATGCTTAAGGCGTTCGTGGCAGCGGTGATAATAAGATCCCTCAGTTTGGGAGAGACGCTCTATAGCAAGGGATTTACCGAAAAAATCTACTACGAGGTTAGAAAACCGAATGCTATTGACCTCGCTCTCCTCTCGTTATCCTCTCTTTTATTCCTCTCCACAGTTCTTCAACCTCTTCTCTTTCAGAGCATCTGAAGTATCTCATCCCCCTCTTCTCTACTAAGTTGTTGGAGAGGAGAAAGTCCGCATGAGCTATAGTTTCCGTCATTGCGAGAAATATCTGCTTTATATCTGGAAAAAGCGTCGTTGCAATTTCGAAAGCTGTTTTCCCGTCTGCAAGCCTCCAGATTTCTAAACTTCTATTCCTCCAGTTATCGATGAAACTTAAAATTAGCTCTCTCCAGTCTTTCCTTATCTCTCTGTGTCCCGGATAAGCTTTTCTCACTTCCAAATTATAAAGTTCCCTCAAAGTCTTTATGTAGTGGTCGAGGACACAAAGTCTTTTCTCCTCATTTATCGGCTCTATAACCGGATTAGGCGTTATATTCTCAAGAACTATGTCCCCGCAGAAAATCGTTTTCGTTTCTTTGTGGTACAAGCAGAGATGCCCGAAGGAGTGTCCGGGAGTGTGGATCACATCAAAAACATCTCCATCCACTTTTATTTTCTCTGGAGCTTTTTTGCAATTATCGTAGGGGATCACATAGCCCCTATACCTTTCCCTCGCCCTCTCCTGCATTTTTTTGGCGAGGCTTTCCGGTAAACCTTCGGAAATGAAGTGGTGGTAAACCAACTCGAAGTACTCTTCTTCAGCATCCCTCAGCCTTTTGCACGTTATTTCATGTCCGTAAACGAATTTGAAGAGATAAGCCGCTCCAAAGTGATCTGCATGTGGGTGCGTGAGGAAGAGAATAACTTCATCACCGAATTTTTCAAGAACCTTCACGTTTTCTTCAGAGTTCACGCCAGCATCCACCAAAAGGAGGTCGTTTATCAGGTAAGCGTTCGTGTGATTCGGAGGAAAGGGACTTGGCAGCTTGATTTTTTGAATTTTCATACGGAAAGTTTTTATCCTCGTAGTATAACGTTTACGCTGTATGCTTTCAAGCTTAAAAGAAGTTGTCAGGAAAATAGCAAGATCGTCAAGTGTGGATAAGAAGCTTGTAGAGGAGGTCGTGAGGGATGTACAAAGGGCTTTGATTAAAGCAGACGTGAACGTTAGGCAGGTTAAGGAGATAAGCGACGCTATAAAGAAGAGAGCTTTAAGCGAGGAGGTTCTTTCGGGCTTAAATCCGAGGGAGCACATAATAAAGATAGTTTATGAAGAAATTCTGAGGGGAGTTGGAGAAGGCTTTGAAATTCCGTTGAAAAAGAGCAAGATAATGCTTGTAGGTTTGCAGGGAAGTGGTAAAACGACGACGGCTGCAAAAATTGCCAAGTACTTCAAAGACAAGGGTATGAAAGCTGCGGTCATAGCTGGAGACACTCACCGTCCTGCCGCTTACGAACAGCTAAAGCAATTAGCTGAGCAAGCTGGACTGGGATTTTTCGGAAAGAAGGGAGAGAAGGATGCTGTGAAGATCGTTAAGGAAGGCTTAAAAGCTCTCAAAGACTACGATATAATCGTTATCGACACCGCCGGAAGACATGCGCTGGAAGAGGAGCTAATAGAGGAGATGAAGAGAATTGCAGAAGAAAGCAAACCTGATTACAAGCTTCTTGTCTTGGATGCTTCCATAGGACAGTTAGCAAGCAAGCAAGCCAAGGCTTTCGACGAAGCCATAGGGGTTGATGCGATAGTCATAACCAAGTTCGACGGAACTGCCAAGGGAGGAGGAGCATTATCGGCGGCAAGGCTCATAGGAATTCCGATAGCATTTATAGGAACCGGAGAGAAGATAGAGGATTTCGAAAGGTTCGATCCAGCCGGATTCGTTTCGAGACTTCTCGGAATGGGAGACATTAAAGCTCTGCTTGAAAAAGTGGAAAGGATAGTTAAAGAGGAGGAACTCGATCCAGAAGCTTTTCTCAAGGGCAAATTCACACTCAAGGATATTTACAAGCAGCTTGAGGCGATGAACAAAATGGGACCCATTTCCAAGATTTTCGAAATGCTCCCCTTCGGCTTTTCATTTAAAGTCGACGATGAGGCTTTGGAGATGACTCAGGAGAAGATGAAGAAGTTCAAGGTCATAATGGATTCCATGACGGAAGAAGAGCTCCTCAATCCGAAGATAATAGATTCCTCAAGGATCAGAAGGATAGCAATAGGGAGCGGAACCACCCCACAAGACGTTAAGGAGCTGCTGAATTACTACAACACGATGAAAAATTTAATGAAAAGGTTGAAGAAGGGGAAGTTGCCGATTAAAGGTCTGAAGCTTGGATTTTAGATCTTTTTTACTCAAGCCTACGACTTTCCAGGACTTCCACAATGCTGCAGTAAATTCCGGAAGTTCGGGCTTTAACCAAATCTCCCAATTTAACTCTGTTAAAATCTTTCTCCTTGGCGATGAATCCAGTGCAACCTTGGTTATTGCATAGGTGAATGATGTAGTTCAGTTTCGAATACTTAAACATCAGCTCAGTTTTCAACCTTTCATCCATCCGGAGATCCTTATCGAATCTTCCGGAAAAATCCCCATCCTTTAAGATGAATGTTCCATCAGAAAACGATCTGACAATCGTGGATACTGTTCTGTCCCTTTCTCCTATGATACCCTTTCCGCCCACATAATACACCTCAGCAGAAGATGACCAGCAGGTATAGCCAAAAATTACCAGTAAAGTTGAAAGAGAAAGGAAGAATGCGAAAGTTTTCAGTCTCATATGCATCAGTCTTCGGATCTCATCTCCTCCATTCGGTTAAAGCGAGATTTAATTTATTGAATTCCGTTACCTTCAGCAGCCTCCACGATGAATACACTAATAAATAGGAACACTGAAAACGCTGAAGTGAGATAATGAAAATTGCCGGAATAGATGAGGCTGGGAAAGGTCCTGTGATAGGACCCCTCGTTGTCTGCGGGGTTTTATGCGAAGAGAAGGAGGTTGAAGCACTCAAAAAACTCGGAGTGAAAGATTCGAAAAAGCTTTCTCCAGAGAGGAGAAGGGAAATTGCAGAAAAGCTGAAGAGACTTGTTAAATACGAAGTTATCGTGATTTCTCCTCAAGAGCTCAACTCGAAGATGGAAAGAATGACACTAAACGAGATTCTAAAGGAGGTTTGCGCTAAAATAATTTCAAAGCTAAATCCGGATGTCGTCTTCGTGGATAGCTTCGACGTAAAACCGGAAAGACTTGAAGATGAGCTAAAGCAGCTAACTGGGAAAGAGGTTATTGCAATGCACGAGGGAGAAAGAGAAGTCATTGTTGCGGCTGCTTCGATAATCGCAAAGTGTCTGAGGGATGAGATGATCGAGGAACTCAAAAGAAAATACGGGGACTTCGGAAGCGGTTACGCCTCCGATGAAAAGACAAGGAGATGGCTTGAAGATCAGATTAAAAAAGGTGAAATTCCGGAGATCGTTAGGAAAAAGTGGAAAACAGTAGAGAAGATTAGGCAGAAGCTTGGGCAGAAAAGTCTTTTCGAGTTCTGATTGAGTACAACAAGCTTTTTATCTCCCCTTTTTAAAAACTCATCATGCCATACGAAGACCTCAGGGAGTTCATCGATAGGCTCGAAGAAGAGAACGAGCTCGCAAGGATAAAGCACGAAGTCAGCCCGATTCTTGAGATGACGGAAATAGCAGATAGAGTTGTGAAGATGGGCGGAAAAGCACTACTATTTGAAAATCCGAAGGGATACAGTATTCCGGTGCTTTTAAACGCTTTCGGAACAGAAAGAAGGATGAAACTCGCACTGGAAGTTGAGAGATTCGAGGAAATAGGAGAAAAACTTGTAAGATTAGCTAATTTAAAGCCGAGCTCTATTTTAGACGGATTGAAATCCATTGGAGCGATAAAAGACCTTGTGAGCTTTTTGCCAAAAAAAGTTAGAAGTGGGGCTTGTAAGGAGGTAATCGACGAGAAACCGAATCTACTCAAGTTCCCCATACTGAAGTGCTGGCCGAAGGATGCCGGAAGATTCATAACGTTTCCAGTCGTTATAACGAGGGATCCGGAAAGTGGAGAGCTTAACGCCGGAATGTACAGAATGCAGGTTTTCGACGAAAAGACGACCGGCATGCACTGGCAGATCCACAAACACGGAGCTTTGCATTACAAAAAAATGAAAGAGCTCGGGAAAGATAAAATAGAGGTGGCTGTAGCTATAGGAGTTGATCCGGCTACGCTTTACTCAGCAACTGCTCCGCTTCCAGAGGGAATGAGCGAGTTCATGTTCGCCGGATTTATAAGGGGAAAGAGGTTGAAGATGGTCGAATGCGAAACGGTGGATTTGGAAGTTCCAGCGAATGCTGAAATAGTTTTAGAAGGATACGTAAAACTCGATGAATTCAGAATGGAAGGTCCCTTCGGAGATCACACTGGCTACTACACTCCTCCAGAGCCGTATCCGGTTTTCAGGGTGGAGTGCGTAACCCACAGGGAGAACCCCATTTACCACGCTACTATCGTCGGAAAACCGCCGATGGAAGATGCATGGCTTGGAAAAGCTACCGAAAGAATTTTTCTGCCGATTCTCAGAATGATTCATCCTGAAATCGTCGACATAAATCTACCCGTCGAAGCCGGCTTTCACAATTTAGCTATAGTTTCGATAAAGAAGAGGTATCCCGGGCATGCGAAGAAGGTGATGTTTTCCATATGGGGAACGGGAATGCTCAGCTTGACGAAGATAGTGATAGTCGTCGATGATGACGTTAACGTTCACAACATGAAGGAAGTCCTCTGGGCTGTAACGAGCAGGTTCGATCCGAGCAAAGATGTTGTGATAATTCCAGATTCCCCCCTCGACAGCTTGGATCATTCGAGTTACAAGCCGAACCTTGGAGGGAAGCTTGGAATAGATGCGACGAAGAAGTGGAAAGAGGAGGGCTACGAGAGGGAGTGGCCAGAAGTAGTAGAGATGAGCGAAGATGTTAAGAGAAAGATCGACTCAATTTGGGACGAATTAAGCAGAATCGTTTTTTAAATACGCAGAACAAACCATCCAAATCTCCCAGCAAGAATTCCCTATCCATTATTTCTTCTTGATTATACACATCACTGTTAATCAACATTAACAACAAAAGGAGCAGTGATAAGGAGAATTTTCCTCTCAACCGTGCAGAGGCGTTCCCAGTATGTACCTGGGACCAGTCAGGCTCCCCGGCGACGGGCGTTAGTGGCCGCGGGCTGAACGGCTCGCCGAAGCTCGCCGCTTACACCCCGGCCCTATCAACCCGGTCTTCTACCGGTGCCCTTACGGGCGGCTCTTTTCGGGGGCGGTTTCAGGCTTAGATGCTTTCAGCCTTTAACCGCGTGGCGCGTAGCTGCCCGGCGATGCCCTGCCGGACAACCGGTGGACCAGAGGCGCCGGAGGCTCGTTCCTCTCGTACTAGAGCCTCCTTCCCCTCAGCCGCCCAGACACCCCCGTTAGATAGCAACCGACCTGTCTCACGACGGTCTAAACCCAGCTCACGATCCCCTTTAATAGGCGAACAACCTCACCCTTGGCCGCTGCTGCACGGCCAGGATGGGGAGAGCCGACATCGAAGTAGCAAGCCCCCGGGTCGATATGAACTCTCGCCGGGGACAACTCTGTTATCCCTGGGGTAGCTTTTCTGTCGTCACCCGGCCTCACCAAAAGGCCAGGGTGGTTCGCTAGGCCCGCCTTTCGGCTCGTGACCCCTTATTGTGCGGGGTCACGTCAGGCCGGCTTTTGCCCTTGCACTCTACGGCGGAGTTCTGTCCCGCCTGAGCCGACCTTTGGGCTCCCCCGATACCTTTTCGGGGGAGTGGCGCCCCACCCAAACTGCCCACCTACCGATGTCCCCGCAGAGCGGGTTAGCCCCACAGCTGGAGGTGGGCGGTGTCTCATCGACGGCTCCACCCCGCCCGGAGACGGGGCTTCGAAGCCTCCCGCCTACCCTGCGCACCCCCAGCTGTGAGGCAACGGCAGGCTGCAGTAAAGCTCCACAGGGTCTTCGCTTCCCAACGGGGGTCCCCAGACTGTTCACTGGGATGTCGGGTTCGCCGGCTTCCGGCCGAGGACAGCGGGGGGGTCGTTAATCCGTTCATGCAAGCCGCCAATTAAGCGGCAAGGTATTACGCTACCTTAAGAGGGTCATAGTTACCCCCGCCGTTTACGGGCCCTTCGCCCGGTTGAACCCGGGTTTCAGGTACCCGCACTGGGCAGGACTCAGGGGCTGTACTAACCCTTTCGGGGTTGCAGCCCCCTGTGTTTTTAGTAAACAGTCGCTCCCCCCGAGGCACTGCGACCTGCGGTCTGCTAAACCGCAGGCACCCCTTCTAGCGAACATACGGGGCCAACTTGCCGAATTCCCTCGGCCGGAATGTTCCGTCACGCCTTGGCTTGCTCAGCCAGGGCACCTGTGTCAGTTCTCGGTACGGTCCTCCCGTCCCCCTTTTCACGGGCCCCAGGAGTCAGCCGACTTGCGCCATCACGCCTTCACCCCCTTCTCTCCATTACGGAACTCCGGGGACTTCGACGCTTGGACGGGCTGGCAAACCCGCTCGGCCTATCCCGGGGCGTCGGGGCCTTACGGCAACTGCATAGCAGTCGGACGG
>NZ_WANY01000211.1:0-5936 GCF_015521575.1 Ferroglobus sp. | reverse complement strand
TGATCTTTATGAATTCAGCTGTCCTCGCGTTCGAAACCAAATGAAGGTTGGGAATGAACTTTTTATAGAGTTCGTAAGCTTTTCTCCCGCTTTCCTCATCGACTCCACCTATTATCTTTGGAAACTCCCTCAGTCTTGAAATGCTGTATCCGGTCATTATTCTCTCCGGAGAATATGCCAAGTAAAACTCACCAAGCTTTAACCCGCTCTCCTCCTCAAGCCAGCTTCTAACGATTTTTTCCGTCGTGAAGGGGGGAACTGTTGTCTCCAAAACCACGATATCTCCTTTTTTCAAAAGTCTTCCAATGCTTCTAAAAGCTGATTCAAGAGAGCTGAAATCTGGATTGTTGTCGGCATCTAAATAAAGCGGGACAATCACAATGTAAGCTCTGCAATCCTTCGCTTCGCCATAATCTGTTGTCGCTTTAAGCCTTTTTCCACCGTATTTTTTTATCAGCTCATCCAGTCCGAGCTCTTCTGGAATGGGGTTCTTTCCAGAATTTATCATCCCGCATTTCTCTTCATCTAAATCAATTCCGACGACTTCAAAACCGGAATCAGCAATCACAGCCGCTAAAGGCAGTCCAGCTTTCCCCAAGCCAACAACCGCTATCTTCATTTGAACCACTCCTTTTTAATTTCAACAAGTTCTCCGCAGTGAGAGCACCTGTATGCTATCTTATCTTCCTCTTCCTCAACTATTTCTTCAAGCTTTCTCCCGCAGTAACAGACAAAGCCTTTGAGCTTCGCTGGATTTCCGTAGACGAGGGCGTGAGGTGGAACACTTTTTGTCACAACGCTTCCAGCCCCAATCATAGCATATTCACCAATCTCAACTCCGCAGATTATGGTAGAATTAGCACCGACACTTGCACCTTTCCTAACAATCGTCTTTTCAATTTTTTCTTCACCCCATATAAAAGCTCTTGGATACAGATCGTTTGTGAAAACTACAGCCGGTCCGATAAAAACGTCGTCTTCAATGATTACTCCTTTGTATATAGTTGCAAAATTCTGAATTTTAACGTTATTTCCTATAACGACTTCCGTGTCAATGTAAACACCTTTACCTATGTTGCAGTTCCTGCCAATTCTTGCCTTCTCTCTAACATGAACGAAATGCCAGATTTTAGTACCTTCCCCTATTTCATCGCTCTCCACTACAGCCGAAAGGTGCTTGTAAAACTTTAGCGTGCTTTTCGCCATATCAGCTCACATATCCTCAAATTATTCACAGCTTGCTCTGCAGTAACCGGAAATTCTTCTCCTTTACGTACGCAATCCACAAAAGTTTTCAATTCAACTTTCAGCGGTTCGACTTTGTTTATCAACACCTTCTCCATAACATTCTCCTGAACGTATTTTTCATTTACAGTCTGGTAAATCTGTGGACCTCTGAAAATGTACAGCTCCTGATCCATGTAATCTCCTTCGATCGTTAAATTGTGATTTTCAATGTGAATTTTTCTGATCTTTTTTGAGGATATCCTGCTGGCTGAAAGTGAAACTACAGTATCGTCAAAATTCACAAGAATGTGCATAATGTTTTTGTTTCCGCTTGCGGAGAGTTTGAAGTTTTTGTCGGGCAATAGAACGTTAAAAACTATGTCGATGTCGTGGATCATCAAGTCCTCGACGACAGTTGTGTCAGTCACTCTTGAAGAAGCCGGGTTGTGCCTTTTTATGTCCACGTATTCTATCTCCACATTTAGGTCGCAGATCTCATTGATTATCGGGTTAAATCGCTCTATGTGACCAACTCCGAAGATTATTTCTTTACCTTTTATCAGCCTTAGAATCTTCAGACCTTCTTTATAACTGGATGCAATTGGTTTCTCCACAAAAATTGACTTCTCGCTGTTGCCTTTTCTCGTGCATTGCGTTATATGTTTGTAGTGTTGAGAGGTTGGAGTGCAAATCGATATTGCATCACAGTATTTTAAAAATTCTTCAAACGATGTTGCTGCGGTAACATCGAATTCTCCGGAAATATCTCTGACCCTCTTTTCATTTGCGTCGTAAACAACAACTTCATCAACCCTTTTTATTTCATTTAAAACTCTGACGTGGTTTCTTCCCATTATGCCTACTCCCAAAACTCCAAATATCATCCCGTGCTGCACCAAACCCTCCTTCAGGTTTCAATATCAATAACGACTTAATAATTAAAACAATGAAATTGCTGTATTTAGACTTTTCTATACAGAAAAATTTAGTTTATTATTGTCCTCATTATCATACAACCTCGTTAATCGTCCTCACGACATACTCAAGATATTCTCTTGTCAATAAAGGATGGACGGGAATACTAATTACTCTTTTTACTGCCCCTTCTGCCACGGGACACAAACCTTCTTTATATCCCAGCTTTCGGTACAGCGGTTGTAGATAAACGGGTTTTGGATAATGGATCGCGTTTCCAACACCTCTCTCGCTTAGGTACTTTGAAAACTCTTCTCTGCTCAGAGGAAAATCGTCCTCTAAATACAGAACATACTGATGATAGACGTGCTTCCCGTATTTTTCTTTCGGTTTTCTCAGCCCTTCCACTTTAATTCTCCTGTTGTAGAATTCAGCGTTTTTTCTTCTCCTCTCGTTCATCCACCCAAGCTTCTCCAGTTGCACAAGCCCCATAGCCGCCTGAATGTCCGTCATCCTCATGTTGTATCCAAGGATTTCATGCTGGTATTTTTTACTCTCTCCATGGCTTCTCAAAAATCTCGATCGTTCAGCAACTATTTCATCATTGCACGTTATTATTCCCCCCTCAGCTGTGGTCATGTTTTTCGTTGCGTAGAACGAAAAGCAACCGATTCCAAAGTTTCCAACCTTTCTCCCACCAAATTCAGCCCCGTGAGCTTGAGCGCAGTCCTCTATCAAAATTAGCTTGTGATCCTCGCAGATTTCGAGAATTGCTTTAACGTTGAAAGGTTGCCCGAAAAGATGAACACCAACAATAGCCTTAGTCCTATGGGATAACTTCTCAAGAACATCGTCAGGATTTATATTGTAGCTGTCTTCTTCAATATCAGCAAAAACAGGCTTCGCCCTCTGAAAAAGAATCGCATTTGCCGTTGCTATGAATGTAAAGGGTGTCGTAACGACCTCGTCCCCTTCCTTCACCCCGCAAGCCTTTAAAGCTATGTCTAAGGCAGCCGTACCATTGGCGACAGCCACACCATAACTCACTCCAATATAATCAGCAAACCTTCTCTCGAATTCCTCCACCTTCTTCCCCTGAACTATCATTCCAGACTTCAAAACTTCTATAACCGCGTGAATCTCCTCATCGCCAATCACGGGCTTTGCTATCGGAATCATTCTATCACCTCAAGTTTGAAGATAACTCTTCCTTTTCCGCGAGGTTCACCGGGATCCGGACACGACACGAACACTTCTTTTACTCCAAGATCTTCGACCTTTACTCCGTGAGAAAGAGCATAAATGAAGTTTTGCAAAGCTGAAAGAGCGTGAATGCAAATTGGAATCTTTGACTGGATTAAAAACTTATCCAAGTAAAATTCGTCCCCCACTTTGTATTTTGCTGCGCAAAAACCCTCAACCGATTCCACCCTGATACGAACAACCTTACTCATGCTTAATTGTCTTTAGCATTGGTTTTATAAATTTACCAACTTTTCAATTTGGAACTTATAAAAAAGTTTGTACCCTTTAATGGCAATGTCTTTAAATAGCCCACAACGGAAAATAAAAATTGTGCAAGCGATAGTTTTAGCAGCTGGAGAAGGAACGAGAATGCGTCCGCTGACTTATACGAAGCCGAAAGTAATGCTTCCCGTAGCGAATAAACCGATTCTTCATCACACCATTGAGAACCTCGTTAAGGCCGGGATAGACGAGGTTGTTCTTGTGGTTGGATACAAGGAGGAAACGATTAGAGAGTACTTCGGAGAAAAGTTTAACGGAGTTAGGATAAGATACGTTAGGCAGGCTAAACAGCTTGGCACTGCTCATGCTTTACTGTCCGCTGAACATCTACTTGACGACAGATTTCTCATGTTGAACGGTGACACAATTGTTTTTGCCGATGAGATAAAAAAACTTCTTGATTGCGAATTGGCAATAGCCGTGAAAAGAGTTGATAATCCGGAAGATTACGGAGTTGTCGAGGTTGAAGGTGGTTTTGTTAAAAAAATTATCGAAAAGCCCGATGTTCCGCCGACGGATCTGATAAATGCGGGGATTTATGTATTTACCGACGAAATTTTGAAGTTCGTCAAAGAGACGAAGGTATCTGTTAGAGGAGAATACGAAATAACAGACTCCATAACAGCTGCCGTCAAAAGCGGTTTGATGTTCAGAGCCGTTGAGATAGAAAACTGGATCGACGTTGGTTACCCTTGGGATTTGCTTGAAGCAAATAAAATTCTCCTTTCCAGAGTTGAGAGAAGAATTGAAGGGGAGGTCGAAGAAGGAGCGGTAATAAAGGGTAACGTCGTGATAGAAGAGGGAAGCGTTGTTATGAGCGGAGCCTACATTGTAGGTCCCACAGTTATAGGAAAGAATTGTAGGATCGGACCAAATTGTTATATTCGCCCTTACACAGCTATAGGAGATAACTGCCACGTAGGAAATGCTGTAGAGATAAAAAACTCGATAATCATGAGAAATTCGAATGCACCCCACCACAATTACGTAGGAGATTCGATAATCGGGGAGAACTGCAACCTTGGAGCCGGGACTAAAATAGCCAATTTGAGGCTTGATGAGAAGGAAATAAGCGTCGCTGTTAAGGGGAGGATCGTAAAAACCGGTAGAAAGAAGTTCGGAGCGGTAATAGGGGATAACGTTAAGACCGGAATTAACGTTTCGATTAACGTCGGAGCTATGATTGGCAATAATGTTTTCATAGCTCCGGGAGCGGTTGTTGATGGCTACGTCGAGCCAAATTCCGTCATATTTTGAGGTGTTTGTATGAAGGCCGTTATTCTTGCAGCAGGAGAGGGGCAGAGATTGCGTCCTTTCACGGCTACAAAGCCGAAAGTTATGATAAAAGTCGGAAATAAGCCTATTCTGGAGTACGTTGTTGAGGCTTTAAAGGGAGCCGGAATAAGGGAAATCGTAATGGTGGTTGGTTACAAAAAGGAGAGGGTGATAGATTACTTCGGCAACGGTGGAAAGTTCGGTGTAAAAATTGAGTACGTTACGCAGAAACAGCAGCTTGGTACGGCACATGCTTTAAAACAGGCGAGGGAGCTCGTTGAAGGTAAGTTCCTTGTGCTACCGGGAGATAACATTATCGATTCCGAAATTTTGGAAGACGTTTTATTCCACGACTCGTTCTCGGTCGTTTACAAAGTGGTCGAAGAGCCAACAAAGTACGGTGTACTGAAAGTTGAGAACGGAAAGGTGAGAAGAGTAATTGAAAAGCCGCGGGAAGAGGTGAGCTATCTCGCAAGTACGGGAATATACTTGCTCGATGAAAGAGTTTTCGAATATATAGGGGATGAGAGGGATTTAACTAACGTCGTAAACAGGATGATTGAAAGCGGGATTGACTTCTTTGCTGCAGAAAGCAAAGGACTGTGGCTCGATGTCGTTTATCCGTGGGACATTCTCAGAGTTAACGATCTTGCGCTGAAGCACAGGGGGAAGAGAATAGCCGGAAAAGTGGAGAGCGGAGTAACGATAGTCGGCGACGTCGTCGTTGGCAAGGGAAGCATAATTAGGAGTGGAAGTTACATAAGAGGACCGGTCGTTATAGGTGAAAACTGCGAAATCGGGGCTAACAGCGTGATCCTACCCTCCACCTCAATAGGAGACAACACAAAAGTGGAGGAGTTTTGCAGAATTGAAAATTGCGTTATCGGAGAAAACGTCGTTATCGGAGCTGGTAGCTACATTAAAGATTCAGTTATCGATTATGGAACGATTTTCGAGCCGAAAGTTGTAACTATAAGCGAAAAAGCTGAGGT
>NZ_WANY01000210.1:0-2466 GCF_015521575.1 Ferroglobus sp. | reverse complement strand
GTGCTAACAGAGAGAGCCGGCGTTTTGACGAACGACTTTTTCGTGAATCTGCTGGATATGGCAATCGAATGGAGAGCTGTCGATAAAAACAGATACCTGTTCAACGGCTACGATAGAAAGAGCGGAGAAAAGAAGTGGATCGCAACGAGGGTGGATCTAATCTTCGGGCATCACGATGAGCTACGAGCTGTTGCGGAGGTTTACGCCTGCGATGATGCAGAGGAGAAGTTTATCAAAGATTTCGTTGCTGCTTGGGACAAGGTGATGAACCTGGACAGGTTCGATCTTAAAATGAAGTGATTAGCTTCTCTTTTTTTAATTTGTTTATCTCCACTCTCTCTAAACCTTAATTTTAATAAAGCGATTAAGGCAAGCTGATCTATGGCTGATTATCTTGAAGGGTTGAAGAAGATCGAGTGGGCTGAAGAAAGAATGAAAGTTCTTTCAAGGATAAGGAAGATTTTCGAAGAGGAGAAACCTCTTGAGGGTGTTAAGGTTGGTATGGCTTTGCACGTTGAAGCTAAGACCGCTGTCCTTGTTAAAACGCTCATCGCTGGTGGAGCTGAAGTCGCTATCACCGGCTGCAACCCCCTCACAACTCAAGATGATGTAGCTGAAGCTTTGAGAAGAGAGGGGGTGAAGTGTTTCGCTAAGAGAGGAATGAGCAGAGAGGAGTACTACAACGCTTTGAATAGGGTTATAGACGAGGAGCCGGATGTAATCATCGACGACGGAGCCGATCTGATCTTTTTACTTCACAAAGAGAGAATCGAAGACGCTGGAAAGGTTATAGGAGCGAGCGAGGAAACTACGACTGGTGTAAAGAGAATAAAGTCGATGGAGAGGGAAGGAATCCTGAAGTTTCCGGTTATAGCCGTAAACGACGCTTACACAAAATACCTCTTCGACAACAGATACGGCACTGGACAATCCACTTGGGACGGAATTCTGAGAGCGACGAACGTTCTGATAGCTGGAAAAACTGTTGTTGTTGCTGGCTACGGATGGTGTGGAAGAGGAATCGCATTGAGAGCGAAGGGACTGGGAGCGAGAGTCATAATCACGGAAGTTGATGAGATAAGGGCTTTGGAAGCGTTAATGGACGGCTTTGAAGTAATGCCCATGAGCGAGGCTGCGAAGATAGGAGATATATTCATAACAGCCACAGGCAATATTGATGTCATAAGAAGGGAACACTTTTTGTTGATGAAAAACGGAGCGATTTTGGCTAACGCTGGACATTTCAACGTGGAGATAAATCTTGAAGAACTCGAAGAGCTTGCGAAAAACGTTAGAGAAGTGAGAAAATACGTTAAGGAATATGATCTTGGAAATAAAAAGCTGTACCTTCTTGCAGAAGGTAGACTTGTGAATCTTGTGGCTGGAGATGGGCATCCAATCGAAGTTATGGACATGAGCTTCTCGAATCAGGCTTTAGCGGTGAGATATTTGGTGGAAAACAAAGGGAAGCTCGTTAACAGAGTTTACAGAATGCCCGAAGATCTGGATAGGTTCGTTGCAAAGCTTAAATTAGAGGTCGAGGGTGTGAAGATAGACGAGCTGACGGAAAAGCAAAAGAGGTACATCGAGGACTGGAGGATGGGAACATGATCTACAGCTACATTCCGGCTAAGAACAAACTTGCGAGGAGGAAATACTTAAAATCTTTCGCCGTTATGTACGCTTTAGCCGCGTTTATCTCTCTTTGGAAGCTCGCAGAGGATACGAAATACGCTTTTCCAGCCTTTGCTCTATTTTTTGCCATAACTATGCTCCTGATCACAACGCTCCGAAAACCGAGGTTTTTCGCTGTTATGGACGAATGGCTAATTTACAAAGGAAAAATTAACCTAAAAGAGGCTGAAATCTACCCTGACTTTGAAAACCTTGCTGTGAGGATAAAATGGAAGAAGGAGAAGGTGCTGTATTTCAACAGCGAGAGTGACATGAAAAATTTTCTCAGCGAAGTGGAAAAAGTTAAATACTCTTAAACCAATTTCCGCTGAATGCTCGTTAGAGAGATGCTGGATGATGAAGTAGAAGATGTTATTTTGACGGAATACGAAAAATTCGGGAACAGCATTTTTGCGGAACTTTCGATGACGGACTTCAAGAAAAAAGTCCTCGTTGCTGAAAAGCTAAAAGGCTTCGCAATAGTCTTCTGGAACGATGAGGAATTTTACATCGGTAGAATATTTGCGGAAAATTCAGAAGTTGAAAAGACATTACTTGAGAAATGTATAGTCGAAGCCTCTAAGATGAACTTTAAGGAAGTCCTTATTGAGGTTCCCGTAGAAGAGGACATAACGAAGCTGCTGGCTTTCGGATTCATCGTCAAGGAAATAGTGAAGCATAGATACGGAATTTGTAAGCATGCCTTCAAACTTTCTTACCAGATTTGATCTCCTTTATTGGCTCGGTTCTTATCGGCTGCTCTTTGATCAATCCTTCCGGTCTGTAGTAGAG
>NZ_WANY01000209.1:0-14494 GCF_015521575.1 Ferroglobus sp. | reverse complement strand
ATCCTATGTATGGAATTCTAAACTTCGCCACGCCTATAATCCACTCCGGTTTTACTGGCTGAGAGATAAAAGGCTGATCGTACATGGAATTCGCATCTCCTTTTGTTATGTAGCCGGAGTGCTTCGCCACACTTCCCCCGGGAAGTTTTTCACCAGCCTCGACCCATCTTATAGCTCTGTGAATTATGGGAGTTCTGCTTGTGTCTCCGTTTGGATAGTAAACTATCACATCCCCGTAGCTGCCGAAGCTCTTGTAGTTTATCTTCATTCCCTCCTCGTAGGTCACGATCTTAGTCCTGTCCTTACCCACGAGAATTACCACATCCCCTTTGTGGATGTGAGGCTCCATGCTTCCAGACTGAACAGCCACCATAAACGGCCAAGCGCCGGTTAAAATATATCCCACAGCAGCTATAACCGCAACAGTAATTAACGTTGAGACTACATCTTTGATTAGCCCTTTCAGATTCATTAGCTCGTGGTGAGAACGAATGGTAATTAAAACTATCGACACAAAGTTTCTGGTTAAGAAATTTGCTGTCTACGGCTACAACCTCCATCCCTCGGCAGTTGAGGAGCTGAGGAACTGCAGCATCGGTATTGATGACCTTCTCAAAGAACTCCAGAGGATCTGCGATGGGAAATTCATAATAACGGCTGAAGATATAAGGGAAGCTGAAAAAAGAGCCAGAGAGAGGTATCTAAAGACCATAACTGTGAAAAAGGAGACCGAAAAAAGAGAGGAAAAGAGCTACGGAGAACTTCAAATTCTTAAGGATGTTACCGGCAGATCCACCTGCAGAGGAGATGTAGAGGACTTCGTAGCTTATTTCAACTCCCGTTACGAAAAAATTCTGAGGATTTTGAGGGGAAGAGTAAATCCCGTTCCAATTTCTTCCCTCTGGAAGCTTAGAGCCGAGAAAGTTGATGTCGTCGGAATTGTAAATGACGTAAGAGAAGTTAACGAGAACACGGCGGTGATTGAGCTTGAAGATAAAACCGGAATCGTCAGCATTCTCGCTACCGGAAAAATAAAAGAGGAAGCCATGGAGCTAATAGGAGACGAAGTTATTGGAGTTTCCGGAACCATAAACGGAAATAGGATTATCGCTGACAGAATCGTTTTTCCTGACGTCCCGATAAACAACGGGAAGAAGAAGAGAAACTTCAGGATCGTTTTCATCTCCGATATTCACTTCGGCAGCAAAACTTTCCTCAAAGAGGAGTGGGAGAGGTTCGTTAGCTGGATAAACTGCGAGAGCGGAAATGAAAAGCTTGTAGAGTTGGCTGAACAGGTTAAATATATTTTCGTTGCTGGAGACGTCGTAGACGGTGTCGGAATTTATCCTGAGCAGGAAAAAGAGTTGGAAATTGTGGACATCTACCAGCAGTACGAAACCGCTGCCGAATACTTTGACATGATAAGGAAAGACGTGAAAATAATCGTCTCCCCCGGAAACCACGATGCGGTGAGGCAAGCCGAACCTCAACCGGCTTTACCAAAGGAGTTCTCAAGCCTGTTTTCCAACAACGTCGTTTGCGTTGGAAACCCGAGTATGATAGACGTAAGAGGAGTTAAAGTTCTAATGTACCACGGAAGGAGTTTGGACGACTTAATATCGAAGATTAACAGGTTGGAGTACTCCAAGCCTCAGGAGGCTCTCTTTGAACTTCTGAAAAGGAGACATCTCTCGCCAATGTACGGGGAGAGAGTTCCGATCGCTCCAGAAAAAGAAGACTACCTCGTGATTGACGAGGTTCCAGATGTGCTTCACTCCGGACACGTTCACACTTACGGCACCGGCTTTTATCGCGGAATTTTCGTCGTTTGCTCCTCCACTTGGCAAAGCCAAACAGAGTTCCAGAAAAAAGTGAATTTAAATCCCATGCCGGGTATAGTGGCTGTCTACCAGCCGGGAGGGGAAGTTGTAAGGTTGAGATTCTACAGCGAATAATTTTTATACACTTGAAGAAGAGTTCGAAAAATGAGAGCGATAGCGCTTGCTTTAGCTTTAATCTTGCTCTTATCAGTCTCTAACGCCCAAAACCTTACAATAAACATTCTAAACTATAAAGGAGGGGCAGTAAGCGTTCAAATTTTTGGGGAGAACTTCTCGATCAACAAAACCTTCCAAAATTCATCCGTAACTTTCCCGATAAAGCCCGGAAATTATCACGTGATAACGATATACAACAATCTAAGCATCGTGAAAAACGTCAACGTAACTAACGACACAACGCTTGAGCTTAGTTTCGAGGAAATGAACGACATCTCATCCCTATTCTACCTGAACAGACACGTTATCGTAGGAAGGGGAGAAGTCGTGGAAATCGACGTGATTTATAACCCCACCCAGAAATTCTTCAGGGGAGATTTGGAAAAGACAATTCCCAGAGATGCGAAAAACCTCTCAATTCTGGAATTTACTGGAAGACTCGAAGATTTTTCAGTGGTTGACAATAAAGTCGTTTACAAGAACGTTGTAATCCCACCAAATGCGAGCATCAGAGCAGTTTATTACTACCTCCTCGATTCCAACGAGATGACGTTGAACTCGGAGCTTGACACGAAACAACTCGTTCTCTTTTTACCTCCGGATGTGAACGCAATTTCAGACGACTTGAGTTTTGCGGGAACTCGCGCTCTCGGAAGTTCGACCTACAACATCTACACAGCCACAAACCTCTCAAAAGGGAAAACCATAGAAGTGAAATTCGAAAGATCGGAAGTTAAATTAGAAGAGAAGCAAGGAGGATTCAATCCCTTCCTCATTGTCGGAGCGGTTTTAATTCTCGCTGGAGTTTCTCTCTACGTCTACAGCAAAAAGAAAGAAGGAAAAACGGAAGAGAAAGAAGACTGGAAAGTTTAAATTATTTCTGTTCCAACTTTCTCTCCTCTCAACGCTTTCTTTAGATTTTCCACCGTTCCGTTGAATATTAACGTCGGTATTTTGCTCCTTTCAATTACCTTAGCCGCAAGCAAATCTACGACGCTCTTGCTTCCTGCCGATATTCTGCTTTTATAAACTATCTCCACAAGCTCTTCGGGAGATAGCTTTTCAAACAACTTGGCTTCGGGATTTACCCTCGGATCTTCGGAGAATACCCCCTCAACGTTCGTAGCTATCATAAGCTTTTCCGCATTGACGTACTCGGCTAACAAAGCTGCTGTCGCATCCGTTGTATGTCCAGGAAAAGTTCCCCCCATAACAACCACATCGTAGTTCTTTAAAAGAATCTCAGCCTCACGAAAGTCTCTTGGGATCACCTTAGGAGCTTTTTTAATCGACTGAGCGAGAAGCAGAGCATTTATCCTCGTTATTTCTATTCCCATGTAATCGCAAAGAGCCTCGTTTCCACCCAAACTCCTCAGAGCATCGATATATTTTCTCGCAAGCTTTCCACCACCAACAACTACAGCAACCTTTCCCGAATGCTCATCAAACACCTTCCCGTATTCCGCTATTCTTTCAGCTTTTATATCTGAAAACAGTACTGATCCTCCTATCGAAACCACGATCATCATACGTAGTTATGGGAGTAGGTTAAATTTTTTCCGCATTATATTTGGATTTGTTAACTCCTTTTCTATTTTCAAATTTTGTAAATGGCAAAATATTTATATTCGATTTACTATACTGTAATCGGTGGATATTATGGAGTTCACCGAAAAAGATGAAAGGTTGGTTGAACTCCTCACTGAGGCTGGATTGAATAAGAACATAGCAAAAGTACTTGTCTATCTGTCCAAAGTTGGAGAGACTGTTTCCAGAGACATAGAGAGGGCAGCCAACTTGAGGCAGCCAGAGGTTAGCATAGCGATGAAAGAGCTAAAAGAAATGGGATGGGTCAAAGATAGAGAGATAAAGAAGAAGGGCAAGGGAAGACCGCTGAAGAGCTACAAGCTCACCCTCGATTTGAAAGACATAGTTTCCGAGCTCGTTAGGAAGAAGAGGGAAGAGATACAAAAACTTGAGAAAGATTTAGAGGAACTTGAAAAGCTCGTAGGATTGAAATGATTGCAGAAAAAGACGTAAGTAACAAGAAGGTCTGGTTAAGCGTAGAAGAAGCTCTGATCATCTGCCACGGCTTACCTTACGAGCCGGGCTCCGTTGTGGATAAAAGTTACTTGGATGTGGCTAAATTCTTTTCTTCAAGAGGTTATCCTTCGGTTATTTTCGATTTTACTGGCACTGGAAAAAGCAGAGGTTCTTTTAGCCTAATAAAATGGCTTGAAGATCTCGAAGAGGTTGCAGAAAATTTCGAAAAAGTTTCGATACTGGGTTTCAGCATGGGAGGAGCTGTAGCTTTAAATTTCGAGAACGCAGAGAAAATAGTAGCTGTAGCGTCACCTTGTTCGGCGGAAATGTTTAGCGAAGAGGGGTTGGAGAGAATTTACGCTAACGCAAGATTGAAGTCCACTTTGAGGGGATTAAAAGACTTTGAAAGCTTTAAAAAGCAGTTTCTCGAAGAGTTTTACTCAATAGAGCCCATAAAATCCGTCGAGAATCTTCGATGTCCCCTCATGTTCGTCCACGGAACCAAAGATGATGTTGTTCCGTTCTACTGCTCCGAAGAGCTTTATAGAAAAGCAAGAGGAAAGAAAAAGTTCTTGATAGTAAAAAACGGAGATCACTTCTTGAGGAGAAACGAGAGAGTTCTCGAAAAGATCGCTGAGTGGTTAAAAAAAGTAGATGAGGGTGTTGAAGAATTAACCCTTTGAAATTTTTTGCAGAATGCTGTCGATTTCGTTGAAAACTTCTTCTATGCTTTTAGTTCCATCAACCTCGTAAAGAATTCCCGTTTTCTTGTAGTACTCTTTCAGAGGTTCCGTCTGCTCCTTGTAAACTCTGTACCTCTCCCTAACGACATCCTCCTTGTCATCATCCCTCTGATAAAGCTCTCCCCCACATTTGTCGCATTTCCCATTAACTTTCGGCGGGTTGTAGATTAAGTTGTACACAGCCCCGCACTGCTTGCATATTCTTCTGTAGACTATCCTCTTGACAATCTCCTCTTCAGGAACCTCGATGCTTATCACCGCATCAAGTTTTCTCCCCATTTCGTCGAGCATCTCATCCAAAGCTTCAGCTTGCCTCACGGTTCTAGGAAATCCGTCGAGAATGAATCCTTTTTCGCAGTCCGGCTGGGACAGTCTTTCCTTAACAATCCCGATGACAACCTCATCCGGAACAAGCTCTCCTCTATCCATGTACTCTTTAGCCTTTCTTCCGAGCTCCGTACCTTTAGCAACAGCCTCTCGAAGAATGTCTCCAGTTGCAATCTGAGGAATTCCGTATTTTTCGACGATCATTTTTGCTTGAGTTCCTTTTCCAGCTCCCGGAGGTCCGAGAAGTATCAAGTTCATGGAGGAAGAAGGAGAAGAAACAATTAAACTTTTTGATTTTTTAACATCTTAAATGCTTTCCTTATTACCTTCCTTATTTCTCCCCTCTTCCTCCACCCTCCGAGTTTCTTAGCCACTTTCCTTATGCTTCCGTACTTTTTATAAAGAAGGAGTATTTCTCTCTCTTTTTCACTCAACTCAAGCTTCTCAAGCGCTTCATCTACTATTCTATCGATGTCGTATCCCTCGTAATGGTATTCGTGGGGTTCGATTTCCCTTTCAAAAGGCTCGAATTCGAATTTTATGAAATAAAGCTCATCTTTCCCGTAATAGTTCCTCACTTCTCTCAGAAAGTCCTCCAAGGAGTTGAAACCTTCTAATTTCGCATCTTTCTCCGTGAACTCATCAATTTTCTTCTTCTCCACACTCAGAATTTTAGCAATACCTATTATCTTCCCTCCACAGTGAACTAAAGCTTTATCACCGGCTTTTAGGTTGGTCCAGCTTCTAACTGTGGCTTTTTTCTTCCCGGAAAGCAGAAGTTCCTTGTACTTTTCTTTGAACTCAAGATGTTTCATCCGCGAGGAAGATTCCATCTTTGTCCCTCACGATTTTGAACTTAACCGCCTCGCCAACACCTTTGTTCGTTAAAACTGTTACGACCCTTCCCTTAACAACAGCTATTTTCTCCCCTTCACTCCTTCCCTCGCAAATTATTCTTCCCCTGAACACATCTCCCCTCTTTATCGGTGAAGGATACCTCGCTCTCTTCTCTATTCCAAAGTCCTTGGGAGACAGAACAAGCTTTACTCCGTACTCTTCCTCCATTTTCCTCAGCTTTTCGTAGAATTCTTTGAAGCTCATAACGTCCTTCAACTTCCTCCCTCCCTTGTAGGGTATGTACTTCTGGATTCCAAGGGGAGGATACTTCTTACCGGCTCCGACTTCAAGAGCGAACTCTATAATCTTCGGAATTTCCTCGTCATTTATTCCCGGAAGCCATACCGGAGCGATTAGCAGATCTATTTTGCTGTTAGCTATTGCCTCCGCAGCTTCAAGTACTTTTTTCAGAGGATATTTCGTTCCATAGATTTTGTTCGCAAGCTCTTGATCGAGCGCGCTTATGCTCACGTTGAACCTATCCAGAATTCCCTCAAACTCCTCCACGACCTTTTCACTTATCAGCGTTCCGTTAGTTTGCATGGAGACTACCGAAACCTCCTTTATCTCCGCAACACCTTCAAGAAGTTGCTTCATGTAGGGATAAAGCATTGGCTCAGCCTGTCCGTCGATGTGCACCTCCACTCCGTTTCCTTTAAACTCGCAAACTTTCCTAAGTTCTTCAAGCAGGTAATCCGGATCGACTATAAAGTCCGTTTTCTTGGTTTTACTGATCTTTCCCTCATCGACACTACAGAATATGCAGTTGAGGTTGCAGCCGGTTATCGGACGAACTTGAATTAAATTCGTTCCCCTATCTATTATCCCGAAAGCGGCATGTCCGAGCAAAGGTATTCCGCTCTCCTTGCTTACGTAAACGAGCGGTCGCTTAGTTGTGTGATGAAGAACTTTCTTCTCCTCGCTGAAGGAGATAATGTACTCCTTCGGATACTTCTTAGCGAGTTTCTCATACTTACTCTTGTCAAACCTCACCTCGATTATTCCCCTTATCAGGAATACTTTCTCCCCGTTAATCTCGTATTCGGTTATCATAGCTTCTTTAGCTCGATCAGATACTTTTTACCCTCCTCAGTTATTGAAAAAACATCCCCCTCCGCTTTTATAAGCTTCTTTTCTTCGAGGGCTCTTAAAACACTTTTGAGTATCACTTCGGGAATCCTCATGTTTTTGGACATATCCTCCATTTTCGACTTTTCGTGCATCAGATACTCAAGAACTCTAATTTCGTGGCTCATAAATTTAATAGTTTTCGCTTGTATAAAAACGTTGAGCACAGGTTTTATATACTCTTTAATTCAAAATTCAAGAGGTTATGGGGAGGAGGAGCGAAATAGAGGAGCTCTCAGACATAAAGCCAGTGAGTGATGAGGAATTCGAGGAATTGCTCGACAGCATGAAAGATAGGAGAAGAAAGAAGAAGAGGAGGTAAATGTTCCGAATTTACCCGGCGGTAGATATAAAAGGCGGAAAATGCGTCCAGCTTCAGCAAGGTGACCCGAGTAAAGTTCTTTTTTCCGTAGATGATCCGGTAAAGGTTGCTGAGTTTTGGGTTGAGAAGGGAGCAAAGGCTTTGCATGTGATCGATCTTGACGGAGCTTTTGAGGGTAAGCTGAAGAACGAAGACATTATTCTCAAAATAGCTGAATTGGCAGAAATTCAGGTTGGAGGGGGAATTAGAAGCATAGACATTGCGGAAAAACTCCTAAAGAGTGGAGTTAGCAGAGTCATAGTCGGTACTCTCGCTTTGAAGGAGCCGGAAGCCGTTAGAAAGCTTGCGAAAGATTATCCGAATAGAGTTATCATTTCTATAGACACGAGGGACGATAAAGTAGTCGTTAACGGCTGGAGAGCTAAAACTGAACTCTCTCCAATTGAAGTTGCGAAGCTTTTTGACGATCTCGAAGTTTCTTTTTTGCTTACGGACGTTAACGTTGAGGGGTTGATGAAAGGCGTGAGGAAGGAGTTTATAAAAGAGGTCGTCGCTTCTCTCAAAAAAGATGTGATAGTCTCTGGAGGCGTGAGCAGTTACGAGGACGCAAAGCTAATAAAGGAGTTAGGGGCAAGTGGGGTTGTCATCGGATCTGCTTTATACCTCGGCAAGGTGAAATTTGAAGAGCTCTTAGAGCTGGAGGAGTTGTGATGAAAGCAAGAGTTAGTAGAGAAACGAAGGAAACGAAGGTAGAAGTTTACGTCGACTTTTTCGGAGAAGATTACGAGATTTCTACTGGAATTGCCTTCCTCGATCACATGCTTGAAAACTTTGCAAAGCACGCTGAAATCGGGCTTGTTGTGAGAGCAAAAGGAGATTTGGAAGTCGACGAGCACCACACGGTTGAAGACGTGGCTATAACTCTCGGGAGAGCGTTCAAAGAGGCTCTCGGGAGTAAAGAGGGTTTGAAAAGATTCGGATATGCGATAGTTCCCATGGATGAAAGCGTGGCAATCTGCGGAATCGATCTGAGTGGCAGAGGCGTTTTCGTTTTAAACGGGGAGTTCGGTGATGCGGGGATTAAAGGAGAAAACGTCGTCCACTTCTTCGATACCTTCTGCAGAAACTCCGGAATAAACGTGTTCCTTGAAGTTAGAGGAGCAAATTCTCACCACAAAATAGAGGCTTCTTTCAAAGCTTTAGCCCTCTCGATAAAAATGGCAACCGAAAAGGGAAAAGGAGTTAGAAGCACTAAGGGTGTCCTTGACTGAGAAGGTACATCACGAATATCCCGACAACGAAGAAAAGAAAGCTTGCGGCAGACCTTTTAAACTCCGCCACCTTATGAAGCTCTGGAATTAAATCGCTGCTTGCCACGTAGGTGAAATTACCCGCTGCGAAGGCGAGCAAATAACTCGTTACATCTTCTCTTAACAGGAAAAATCCGATAACCGCACCGAAGACCGCTGTTAAAGCTGTTAGAAAGTTAAAAAGTAGGGCTTTTTTCTTGCTAAAGCCACCAAAAACGAGGACAGAGAAGTCACCAAGCTCTTGGGGAAGTTCGTGAGCTGCCACGGCGAAAGTGGATATTAAGCCGAGTTTAAAATCTACAAGGTACGATGCCGCTATTATAATCCCGTCGACAAAGTTGTGAACGCTATCACCTATGAGCGCGAGATAAGTCACCGGATGGATTTTGCATTCATCTTCGTGACAGTGCCTCCACCTTAGGATTCTTTCAAGAAGGTAAAAAGACGAAAATCCGAGGATGAAGACGAGCATGGCTGCTTTAGCTTCAACGTGTTCCACAGCTTCGGGAATTAGGTGTAAAAAAGATGCACCGAGAAGAATTCCCGTTGCAAAGCTGACCATGAAGAAGATTATCTTCCTAAAGAGTTCATCGTTCATCGCTATCGTGAAAATACCCACAAGAGAGAGGAGACTTATCGCAAAAGTGCTTAAAAGGATGTATTCCAGCATGTCTTCACAAGATTTCATCGTGAATAAAAACCTCTCGATGTCAAGCCCCTTTATGACTTAGATATGCCGAAATCGCAACAAGAACAGTTCCCCCAGCCAAGAGCATTAATTCAATAAGCGTGGTATATTCGTAATCGAGGGCATACTTGAAGTAAGTAACTACGAGAACTATAACAACAACCTTTAACAATTTCGATTTTAAATCGTCAAGAGACGGAATAGAGAGAATTTTCGAAGTTTTCATTTTTTCTATTGGCTTAACGAACAAATCGTAAAGTCCTAAAGAGAATATTAGCAAAACCGTTCCAATCAGGTAAACATCCATAGCCGTTATTATCAAGCTTATAATTTCCCTATAGACGTTTTTTGGATCAAGAGAAGAGACTGTTACGCTGAAAATCGTATTTAAAGTTATTACAGTTCCGATAATAAATAGAGCTGCAGATGCAATTAGCGAGGAAAAGACCGCAAAAAGAACGAGAAGTCTCGATTGCCAAAGAGTCTCCTCAGTTACCTCGACAATTCTTTTCATAACCCATTCAACCAATTACCCGTATAAATACATTACACTCAAAAGAGATTTATACCCAAAGCTTGGATTAATATACGACTGGCCCGGATGGGGTAGTGGTTATCCTCTGGGACTGTGGATCCCAGGAGCCGGGTTCGAATCCCGGTCCGGGCCCTTTCTGATACCTGTTGCTGACTCCGTGCATTCTACGTTTACGATATTCCTCACTAATAGCTTTCGAACTCGAAACCAAATTTTTGAAGATTGATCGAAAGAAGACGAAATTTAATATTGCCAGCTTTCATCCAAAAATCGAATTTAGCTCATTTAAAAACCATTTGATGTAACTCCTAAACCCTTGCCTACGCATCTCTATCGCTTTTTTAGCCAAGTTGTGGATCTCGAAGCTGTGCTCTTCGTAAAATTCCATGGCGGTACACCAAGATTTTATCGAGTTCGGCAGCTTTTTCGGTTTCAAGCCGAGGTAGTAGGATGGAGCAACCAAATCTGGATGTCTGGCGTAAGTCCATATCTCGCAGGCTTTCTCTCCTTTCGGAATTCGTTGAGCGTACAAAAAGGAATATTCAGTTTTCAAAGCTTTTGGTCTAATCTTCTCTTGCTGCCATTGAATCAGATGAGTTAGCTCGTGAGCTACGGTATGATAAAGAACTCGCTTCGGTTTCTTGAGTAGCACAGGATTTATAGCGATCTTCCAGTCTCGTAAGTATTTACCATAGGCTGAACCAGTGTAGTAAAGCGAAACACTGTCAATTTCTGGAAAGTAATGCTCGAGAACCTTCCTAACTTTTTCTTCAAGTCTTTTTGGAATCCTCTTTGATTTAACGACAATCCGCATTCAAACCCCCAACTACTAAATCATCCAAGCTTTTAGAGATTTGCGCTACGCAACCAGCTTTGTCGAGAGTTATCTTCCAGTTTATCCTCAAGCAGCAAATATCAAGCCATTTAGCTTCGAAAAGCTATAAAATAAGTCATCACGGAGAGCAAGACAAGAACAGCAAGAGCAAAAGCAACTCCTAAGGTTAGTTAAGGCTTTGTCTTCTTTTATTTAAAAAGCTACCCTCAAAGAGTGCGATAGCTCTCTCATCGGATATCTTTATTAACTTCCACTGTTCAAAATTCAAACATGGAGGACATGAACAAGGCTATTTTGAAGGCTCTTGCAGAAATTGGAAGAGCCGCATCATCTAAGGAAATAGCAGAAAAGCTCGGTGTTCCGACGAGTAAAGTAAGCTGCAGGTTGGCTCCGCTGAAAAGGAAGGGTTTGATAGAATCTCCCGAAAAAGGAAAGTGGGTAATTACTGAGGAGGGTAAGAAAGCTATCGAGGCATGAAAGTCATAGTATCTCTCCATTTAAAACCGCTTCCCGGCTCTCCAAATTTTTTAAGCTTCGAAGATTGCTTAGATCATGCGGTGAGAAACGCTATTTTAATCGAAAACTGTGGAGCAGACGCGATAATAGTGGAGAACTTCAATGATAAGCCTTTTTTCATTAAAGCACCTCCGGAAACCATAGCTTCTATGAGCGTTATCGTAAGGGAGATAGTAAGAGAGATTAGCATTCCGGTAGGAGTAAACGTTTTGAGAAACGACGGCGTAGCTGCCTTAGCCATAGCAAAAGCTACAGGAGCCAAATTTATTAGAGTGAACCAGATGATTTTTCCAGCGGTGATGCCGGAGGGATTTGTAGAGCCGATCGCAGCGAAAATTGCAAGATACAAGAGATTTCTGAACTGCAACGCTAAGATATTCGCAGATTTGTCTGTCAAACACTCCGTACAGCTTGCAAAAATCGAAGACTTCATCGATAACGTCGACAGAGCCTACTGCGATGCGGTAATTGTGACCGGAAAAAAGACAGGCGAACCTCCAGAGGCAGGTATTCTAAAGAGAATAAAGGAACTTGTGGACATGCCGGTCATCCTCGGGAGCGGTGCTACTCCAGAAAACTTGAGAAATTACGATGCCGACGGTGTCATAGTCGGGACGTACGTGAAGGAGGGAGAAAATTACTCCTGCAAAAAACTGAAGCAAGTCCTTTCAGAGGCGAAAAAGCTTGGAGGAGAGTTAGATTTATAGCTCCTGTGGTATTTCGCACCATTACGGGAAAAGGGTTAAATAACTTTAAAACTTAACGGTGTTAAGTATGAAGAAAGTTGACTGCATTGGGTTGTTCTGCCCAATGCCCCTTTACATGACGAGGAAAGCTGTAGAGGAGGCTGAAAAAGGCGAGATTATAGAAGTTCTCGCCGATGATCCTGCAGCTAAGAAAGACATCCCAGAGTGGGCTAAGAGGATGGGACATGAAGTATTGGAAGTGGAAGAGAGAGACGGTATTTACAGAATTGTGATTAGAAAGGGGTGATGTATCGTGCCTTACATGGATTACGTTTCAGGCTGTCCTGTGGATGAAAGGGTCGTTGAGGCAATGCTTCCCTACTTTAAGCATCCCGGAAACCCCTCATCAATTCATTCCGTAGGATTGGAAGCAAGAAACGCAATGGAAGAAGCGAGAGGAAAAGTAGCTTCGCTCATAAACGCTGACTCAAGCGAGATAGTTTTCACAAGCGGAGCAACCGAGGCGAACAATCTCGCTATAATTGGATACGCTATGAGGAACAAAAGTAAGGGCAAGCACATAATCGTGAGTGCTATAGAGCACATTTCGATTATAAACTGCGCAAAGTTCCTTCAAAAAAACGGATTCGAAGTGGATTACGCTCCCGTAGATAGATACGGGAAGGTAAAACTCGATGAACTCGAAAATCTCGTTAGAGAGGACACAATTCTCGTTTCCATACAACACGCCAATCCAGAAATCGGAACGATTCAGGACATCGAAAAGGTTAGAGATGCCATAAAAGATGTAACCCTCCACGTCGATGCCACTGCAAGTTTGGGAAAGATTGAGGTTAATGTGGAAAGGCTTGGCGTTGACATGCTCACCCTTTCTTCAAACGACATCTACGGGCCAAGAGGTGTTGGAGCCCTCTACATAAGGAAGGGTGTTAGAGTTAATCCCATAATACTCGGAGGAGGGCAGGAAAGAGGGCTTAGGGGAGGAACTGAGAACGTTGCAGCGATAGTAGGGTTTGGTAGAGCGGCTGAAATTACGATGGAAGAGTGGAAAAGCGAAGCTGAGAGACTCAAAAAGATGAGAGATCGGCTCATCGAAGGACTGCTAAAAATAGAAGACACGTTCCTCAACGGACACCCAACCGATAGACTACCCAACAACGCTTCGGTGAGGTTCAGCTACATAGAAGGAGAATCGATAATCCTCAGCCTCGACATGGAGGGAATTCAAGCTTCTACAGGCTCAGCATGTACGTCAAAAACTCTACAACCTTCTCACGTCCTCATGGCAATCGGTTTAAAGCACGAAGAAGCTCACGGAAGCGTCGTCTTCAGCCTCGGAAGGTGGAACAAAGAGGAAGACGTCGACTACGTCCTCGAAAAACTGCCACCGATAATAGAGAGGCTCAGAATGATGTCCCCCTTATACCTGAAAAAGAAGAAAGGAGGTGGTTAGTTTGTATAGCGAGAAGGTAATGGAGCATTTCAGGAATCCGAGAAATGTTGGAGTTATCGAAGACGCTGACGGTGTTGGGACTGTCGGAAACCCCGTTTGCGGAGATATGATGACGATCTACATTAAAGTCAAGGATGATAGAATAGAGGATATAAAATTCCAGACTTTCGGTTGCGCAGCTGCTATTGCCACAAGCAGCATGGCAACCGAGCTTGCAAAAGGAAAGACGCTCGAAGAGGCTCTAAAAATTACGAAACAAACGGTGGCTGAGGCTTTAGGAGGTCTTCCCCCTCAGAAGATGCACTGCTCGAACCTTGCAGCTGAGGCTTTGAAGAGAGCCATAGCAGACTACCTAAAAAAGCAGGGAAGAATTGACGAGCTGAAAAGACTTGGACTGGATAAGCTGAGCGAAGAGGAGGAGCACGAAGAAGAAGTTTGCGAAGTCTGAGCCTTTACCGAAACCTTTTTAATCATACTTTTTAAACTCTAAATCAAGCGCGGGTAGTCTAGTGGTAGGACAACGGCCTTCCGAGCCGTTAGCCCGGGTTCGAATCCCGGCCCGCGCATGACTTGCGTAACGTCAGCTCCTGCAATTAAAACAATTGCCGGTTTTATCTGCTGTTTTATCGATTTTAAGACGTTGTCAACGAATTTGGAGCAACTACCAGGATTTCAGAACTCTCCAAACTCTAACAACTTTGGCTCTTGCCGATCTTACATCTACGAATATCTCAATAGCTCTTCACTCCACAGCCCCATTAAAATGTCGTTGACCAAGCTCAATTCGATTCGAGAAAGTGAACAGCGGCATATAAAGTTGCCAAACGTTACGTTTTCAAGATCTTCGATCTCGTAAAAACTTCAATCTCATAGTCTTGAGTGATGAGTTTTTGAAGTCTCTTTTGCCACCTCCTGACCTTCTCCTTTTTTAATATCCTCGTTGAAGTAGTTTTTATGGAGTTTAATTAAGAGCTTTCAAAAATTTTACCGCTT